>CAZFUR010000009.1:0-14925 GCA_964522245.1 uncultured bacterium
TCATGAGGTAGAAAAGTATGAACAATGGCAACGCAGAAAATTGAGCATGAAACCCGGACTTACATGCATATGGCAGGTATCGGGCAGAAACCAGATTGTCGCTTTTGATGATTGGATGCGGATGGATCTGGAATATATCGACAATTGGTCGTTGCTATTGGATTTTAAACTTCTTGTGAAAACATTCTTTGTTGTTCTTACCATGAGCGGTGCCCATTAGGTTTTTGTAGAAAAACTTTGAAAATCTTATCGATAATGTATATCATGTCTTTAACTTTTTAAACGAAAAAGAATTAAGGAAGGGTTGCCAGATGCTGAACAAGAAAAACACGCTGTTTTTTGTCGTAACATTAACATTAAGTTTTTTTCTGTATTATAGGGGGATAACTCCTCTTATTGCGGGACAGGACAAAAGTCAAGACGATAATATATATAAACAGTTGGAGCTGTTTAATATAGTAATAAGCAAAATACAAAGAGATTATGTCACCGAAGTGACAAGCAAAGACCTTATATACGGTGCACTTAAAGGAATGTTGAGATCGCTTGATTCTCACAGCCAATTTATGGATCCGCCTTCGTATACAGAAATGAAAGTCGATACGGAAGGACAATTTGGTGGGTTGGGTATAGAGATTACTATGGCAGACAATGTTTTGACGGTGGTCTCCCCGATAGAAGATACGCCTGCTTTTGATGTAGGGCTTAAACCGAATGATAAAATTATCAGAATTGACGGCAAAACCACAAAAAATATGAATCTCATGGATGCGGTAAAAAAGTTGAGGGGCAAACCGGGCACAAAGGTTACTATCAATGTATTAAGACCAGAGACACATGAGTTTTTGGAAATCTCTATTGTTAGGGCTATTATAAAGATACAGAGTGTTAAAGATGTCAAAATGTTGGCAGACGGTATAGGTTATATTCGAATTACTCAGTTTCAAGAGAAAACATCGACAGAGCTGGAAAATGCTATGAACGAATTAGAGAAAAAAGGGATGAAGGGGTTAGTTCTTGATCTTAGGTCTAATCCGGGTGGATTGCTAAATGAAGCGATAGCTGTGGCGGATAAATTTATCGGTGGCGGCAAGATGATTGTCTCAACTAAGGGACGCATTGCTAATCAGAATAAAGAGTATAGGGCATCAAGTACGGCGACACATCCTCATCTTACGCTTGTGGTGTTGGTTAACGGGGGTAGCGCAAGTGCCTCAGAGATCGTTGCGGGTGCGGTAAAAGATTGGAGACGGGGTATTTTACTTGGCACCAAAACATTCGGTAAAGGATCCGTGCAAAGCGTGTTTCCTTTGAAAGACGGTTCGGCTCTTAGGCTTACTACTGCAAAATATTTTACTCCCAGCGGAGTATGTATTCACAAAAT
Source organism: uncultured bacterium (assembly GCA_964522245.1). Classification (GTDB taxonomy): domain Bacteria; phylum Auribacterota; class Auribacteria; order Auribacterales; family Auribacteraceae; genus CAZFUR01. The sequence goes on from CAZFUR010000009.1 coordinate 1,385, forward strand.
AGGAATACAACCGGATATAGAAGTAGAATACAAAAAACTTGTTACCGAAGATGAGAATAAAAAAGAAAAAGAAAACGCTTTTCCCGTTGAAGATGAACAGGATTTAGATAAAAAAACCGAAGCGGATTCCGCAGAAAATAAAGATGCGGATGAGAAAGTTGAGACAGAAAAGTACCCTCCTTTGCCGGACACACAGGTTGTCAGAGCAGTAGATTTGATAAGGGGAATTCATATACTGGCTGAGGAAAAAAAGTTGGTTGATAAAAAAGATCCTGTACCTGAAATGGAACAACAGAAGAATAATTAATGAAATTAAAAACAGTCGGTGTTTTAGTATTATCGGTTTTATCCTTATCGGGGTGTATTTCCACGGGGATTAACGATTATACTCGTCTGTCAAGTGATATCCATAGACAGGTTTTTTATGCCTTAAAACAAGCAGGGATATCGCCTGATTATCAAGTTAAAGCTCAATATAATGAGAATGTTATAGATCAAAACCGATGGTTATCACTTGATCTGGAATATCAGGTTCCTACTCAGGTGGATTGGCAATCGTTGGTTGCTAATGTTGACGATCGTCTAACTTCGTTTAATCATAAAATGAGATATTCATCGCAGGCTCCTCCTGTGAATAAACTTGAAATAGATGTGGTCTCTAAAAATTTGTCTATGGTTCATATCACTGTCTCACAAAAGGTTTTGGGTGAACTGGCTTTTGTGATAGATGATTTGGGGTATAACACAAAAGCTTTAGATGCGGCTTTGCTCATTGATCGTCCTATTACGTATGCGGTTTTGCCTCAACTTGCGAAATCTAAGTTTTTAGCGGAAAAATTTAATGAACGAGGCAACTTGATTATACTTCACCAGCCGATGGCGTCCAAAAAAGGATCCGATCCCGGCGCAGGCGCAATCTATTCTAAAATGAGCGAGCAGGAGATAAAAAAACTTATTGAGGAGAATCTGAAAACGGTTCCCCACGCTAAAGGTGTTAACAATCATATGGGGTCGCTGATAACCTCTGATGAGAAAATTATGACGGTGGTTTTGGGGTTTCTTAAGCAACAGAAACTGTTTTTTTTGGATAGTATCACATCAAAAACTATTTGTAGAAAAGTTGCTCGCAGGCTCGGGTTTCCGATCTACCGGAGAGACGTTTTTATAGATAATAAAAAGAATAAACCTTATATAAAAGGACAGATAGACCAACTAATAAAGATTACCCTCAAACATGGCAAAGGTATAGGTATAGGGCATTTTTTCCCGATTACCCTTCAGACTATTTTGGAAAAATTGCCCGAGATCGAATCTAAAGGGATAAAATTGGTTTATCTCAATGAGTTACCCCGTGATTAACTTTTTGTCGCCGCTACAACATCTTTTAATTTCTTAAACTCATCTTTGGTCAACATTCCATCGTTGTTCACATCCAGAAAACGGAACAAATTCTTTAATGTTAGATTGTTCAGGTCTAAAGTGTCGTCAGATTTTTCGGTTTTTACCGTGGATGATTCTTTTTCTTTGTCGTGTTCTTGCATTGCCAGTTTGAACATTTTGATAAAATCTTCTTGGTCAATAGATGTCTTTTGCGGTTGCACAGGAGCTTGTGGAGCAGGAGGTTGTGAGAGAACCCTAGCAATATTGCCCGCCAAACCAAGCGCTTCCATAAAACCAAAACCCATAATAAACTCTCCTTATTCTTTTAAATGCCGTTCGATAAATCTCACCAAAATAGTTCGCAAGAAATAAACCAAACATATTTGAGCTTATTTTTTTTAAAGATGTTTTTAGGGGAGGTATTTTTTGCCCGAATAGGACTGAATTTACCGATGATAATTCCAGGCAGATTTTGAGTAACGGTCGGTTAACAGTCTGTTAGCTAATTTCTCTTCCAGAGAAGTTAGGTTTTGTACTGAAAAATCACGATCAAATAAAGATTCTACGGCTTGTTGTATCATTTGAATGTAGTCTGAACGGGTATATTTCGCAAGATTGCATTTTTTGTAGAAAAATGAAGATTGGTGCAAAACGATCCTGTTTTTTCTTCTTTGGGCACTGCCTCCGATTTTGATATTGTTCCAGATTATATCGTATTTGGTCGGTTCTTTAAAACATAATCCGGGTTGTTTTTGTTTCTTTTGGGCGGGGTTGTCTGTGTTTATCAGACGGAGATTCTTTTGTAACCCGATCTGTTTTATTATCGATAGATTAATCTGTCGATAACTTTCTACCACAGGCATTTTAAATTCAGATTCATGGAATATGAGCGAGAAAGTTATATCTCCGTTGTGCACTACGGCGCCTCCGCCTGTAGGTCTGCGCACTAGTGTGCGAGCCGACAGCAAACGTTTAACTGTCTTTGCAGGTTGAAAATAACCTATTGATACGGGTGTTCCCTCCCATTCATAAAATCGCAACGTCGGTGGCGTCTCTTGTGTAGATGACCTTAAAATAGATTCATCAACCGCCATATTGTAAAACGGATTTAATTTTGGGTGTACTATGAGCCGCATTTAAATATCTTTCCAAGAAAGGATAGGGGTTCTTGCGGCGGTTACTTCATTTGGTCTTCTGATACCTGTTTTTTGAGGCAGGTTATGAAAACTGTCGGGGTTGGATTTGATCTGTTTTTTTATTTCTATCATCAAGTTTACAAAATTATCCAATGTTTCTTTTGTCTCCGTTTCCGTAGGTTCTATCATTAGAGCCTCGTCTACGATCAAAGGGAAATATATTGTAGGTGGATGAATATCGTTTTCTATCAGGTATTTCGCAACGTCTATCGCATGGACATTGTTTGTGGATGCTTCTTGTTTCATGGAGATCACAAACTCGTGCATAATTGAGTCTGCGTAAGGAATATCATAAACATCTTTTAGTTTGTTGAGAATGTAGTTCGCGTTGATTATAGACGATTCACTGACTTTTCTCAAGCCCTCCAGACCGTTCACTAAGATATAGACATATCCTTTTAGAATAACCCCAAAATTACCATAAAATGATGAGACTTTGCCGATAGTATCGGGATTTTTATAGAACGAATATTTTTTGTCTTTTAGTTTTACCCTGGGATTAGGAAGAAATTTAACCAGTGATTTTTTTACCCCTACGGGACCGGAACCCGGACCGCCTCCGCCGTGTGGAGCGGAAAAGGTTTTATGAATATTCAGGTGTATCACGTCAAATCCCATGTCTCCCGGACGGCAGATACCCATAAGAGGGTTCAGGTTTGCTCCGTCATAATATAACAATGCACCCGCATCGTGAACCATTTTTGATATCTCCAGAATGTTTTTTTCAAACACTCCTAAGGTGTTAGGGTTGGTCAACATGAATGCGGCTGTTTTATCGGAGAGATGTTTTTTTAGCTCGGATATGTCAACCATTCCACTTTTATCTGATCGAATTGTCGTTACGGTGTATCCGGCAAGATGTGCGCTTGAGGGGTTTGTGCCGTGTGACGAGTCGGGGACGATAACCTCTGTTCTTATACCGTCGTCGCCTCTGCTTTTATGATACGCGTTTATGAGCATCATACCTGTCAGTTCGCCGTGTGCTCCCGCTAAAGGCTGAAGCGTGAACGCATCCATACCGCATATCTCGCAAAGGGACTGTTCCATCAGATAGATCAGCTCTAAAGATCCTTGTAGAGACGATTCAGGTTGAAGTGGATGTATCTTCGCAAAACCGCTCATATCGACGATTCTTTCATTGAATTTTGGATTATATTTCATTGTGCATGATCCGAGTGGATAAAAATGTGTGTCGACAGAAAAATTCTTATTCGACAGTTTTGTGTAGTGACGGACTATCTCTATCTCCGGTAGTTCGGGTAATTCTGCTTTGGTTTTTCTTAGCAAATTCGTTGGGATATTTGCTTGCGGTTTCTTATCCCATTTTGGCAGGGAATAACTTTTCCTGCCGGAGACGGTTTTATTTATTAACAGAGTATCGCTCATTTCCCCTCCAGAATATTGTTCATAACTGAAACAAAACGGTCTAATTCGCAAAGAGTCCTTTTCTCGGTTACGGCTATCATCAGGCAATTGGGATATTTTTTGTGAAAGGCATGGATATCTATTCCCGCAAAAATCTTCTCTTTTTCAAAATCTGTGAGTATTTTTTTGACGGAAATATCGGGTGTGATTCTTATACAAAACTCATTGAAAAACGGTTTGTCAAAATAAAGCTCTATGCCGTCGAGTTCAGATAACTTGTTCGCGAGGTAATGAGCTTTTTCGGTGTTCTGCTTTGCCAGATCGTAAAACCCTTCTTTGCCCAACCAAGCCAGATATATCGCTCCCCTTAGTGCTATGAGAGCTTGGTTGGTACAGATGTTAGAGGTCGCTTTTTCTCTGCGGATATGTTGTTCCCTCGCTTGCAGGGTTAGCACAAAACAATCTTTGTTGTCGGCATCTTTGGTTTGCCCGACTATCCTGCCGGGCATTTTGCGCATAAACGTTTTTTTTGAGGCGATAAACCCAAAATACGGACCGCCAAAAGACAGGTCTACTCCAAACGGTTGACCGTCTCCGACGGCGATATCCACATCACATTCTGCAGGCGACGCCAGTATTCCTAAAGATATAGGATTGCAAACCATTATGATTTTCGCACCGCAAGAATGAATCTCCTCGGTTAACTTTTTCACGTTTTCGATAGATCCGAAAAAGTTTGGCGATTGCACAATCAATCCCGCAACCTTATCGGATAACAATTCTGTCAATGATTCAAAATCAATTGCGCCGTCGGTTGACGGAACCGGGATTACCTTTATATCTAAATGACGCAGATAAGTATCTATTACTTTTCTGTAGTAAGGATGAAGCGACTCGGCAACGAGGATTTCGTCTTTGCGTTTTGAGGAGTTAAGCAGTACAAGAATTGCCTCTGCGCATGCTGTAGCACCGTCGTAAAGCGATGCGTTAGACAGCTCAAGCCCGGTTATTTCGCAAATCATGCTCTGGTATTCAAAAATTGCTTGAAGTGTTCCTTGGCTTGCCTCAGGTTGATACGGAGTATAAGAGGTTACAAATTCACTCCTATTTGCGAGTGCGGATATGAGTGCAGGTATGTAGTGGTCGTATGCCCCGCCTCCTAAATAACAAACATACTCGTTTATATCCAGATTTTTGTTTGCTAACGTGTTGAACCTGTATTCCGCATCAATCTCACTCATCCCTTCCGGCAGGTTAAAATTGACGTTCCTGATCGGTTTGGGAATAGTCTCAAGCAGAGAATCAATAGATTTTATACCGATATCAGAGAGCTGACCTTTTATCTCTTCCTTTGAAAAAGGGACGTAATCCATCTGAACCTCTACTCTGTGTGTTCTTGTTGGTATGTTTTAGCGTCTAGCAGGGAATCGGTCTGGGGATTTTCCGATAGTTCCATCTCAAAAATCCAGCCTTTCCCATAACAGTCTTCGTTTATTAGTTCAGGATGATTTGTAAGATCTTCGTTTACGGCGGTGACTGTCCCGGCGATGGGAGAGTATACGTCACTGGCTGTTTTTACCGATTCAATCACAACGCAAGCTTCTTTGTTTTGCAGTTGTGTGCCTTCTTCCGGTAACTCAACAAAAACGATATCGCCCAACTCTTTTTGCGCATAATCGCTTATGCCGATAGTTGCCTTTGTCCCCTCGATTTGCACCCATTCGTGGCTTTCGGTGTATTTTAAGTTATCAGGAAAACTCATAATCTCTCCTTGTGGTATTGTTTTTTGTATGATTTTATTGGAACAAACGAACCTTTTTTTATTTTTATACGTTTGTTTTTACCGTGTACGGAAACGGATAGATTATCGTCGGAAGATATATTTTCTATATATCCCATTCCTATCCCTATGGATAGAACGGGCGACATTGTTCCGCTTGTTACTTTACCCACAACCTGTCCGTTGCGTAAGATATCGTAACCTTGACGGGGTATGCCTCGGTCGATCATCTCAAACCCTACCAATCGGTTGGCAGTCCCCTCTTCTCGTTGTTTTATTAACATAGGTTTGCCGATGAAGGAATCTTTATTAAAGGCGACTATCCACGACAAACCTGCTTGCACGGGGGTTGTATCCTCAGAAATATCGTTGCCGTGCAGGGCAAACCTAGCTTCCAGCCTTAATGTATCTCTTGCGCCAAGCCCGACAGGTTTTAATCCGAATTCTTGTCCTGCCTTATACAAAATGTCCCAAATATCCTTTTGATTGTGCCAGTCGGAATAAATTTCGAACCCGTCCTCGCCGGTATAACCTGTCCTTGAGACGATAACTTTTTTGCCGTTTAAAATTTCTTCCACAAAATTATAATAATATAATCCGTCAAAACTTTTTGAAAAAACCTTTTCTAGAATTTTTATACTTTTAGGTCCTTGCAAGGCGGTCAGAGCGGTTTTATCCGATCTGTCTTCCAGAGAAACGTCAAACTTTTGGGATTGAACATTCAGCCAGTCCCAATCAAGATCTTTATTTGATGAGTTCACTACAAGCATGAATTCATCGGTATCTATTTTGTAGACTAAAAGATCGTCGATGAATCCGCCATTTTCATTCAGCATGCCGGTATATATTATAGATCCGTTGAATTGTAGCTTTTCTATGTCGGCACACAAAACATAATTGAGAAATCCCTGAGATTGCCTGCCTGTGACTTTTATCTCACCCATGTGAGAAATATCGAATATTCCCGCATTATTTCTGACAGATTTATGTTCATCGATGATTCCGCTGTACTGTATGGGCATAATCCATCCGTGAAAGTCGACCATTTTCGCGCGAAGATGAATGTGTGTTTCGTAAAGAGGTGTTTTGTTTTGCATAATCGGAGTCCTTTGTCCGTTGGATTAAAAAAGGGGTTTATTATCGCAATCGGTAAATTAATTGTCAATAATAAGATCTCAAAAAACGTTTATTTATTGACATCAAAGGATGGTTTGTTTACATTGTGTTGAGAAACAGGTTTTATAAAATTAATAGGGAATCCTGTGCAAATCAGGAACGAGCCCGTCGCTGTAAGCGGGGACGAAAACCACAAATACCACTGTTTTACGGGAAGGTGTGGCGAGTAGGACGATCCGTAAGTCAGAAGACCTGCCTGTCGAAAACAAAATATTCCAACGTGGTATTGGATGTTTTTGTGTGAAGTTTTGAGTTAATAGGGATACCTCAAATCAAATAGTTTTGGTTTGGGGTTTTTTTGTTCAAAAAAGAGAGTTTTTAGTACTAACTTTAAATGGTTTACACAAGGGAAACGAGGTGAAACCCCTCTGCCGCCCCGCGACTGTAATTGTGACGAAATTCGAGTTGTGCCACTGATAGTTTTATCGGGAAGGTTCGAAAAGTAGGTAGATCATCAGCCAGGAGACCTGTCGTAAACCAAAAACCAAATTTCTCGAGGGAGAGAAGGGAGTTTTTTATGAAAAAATGTTTTAGTTTGTTGTCTGTTTTGTTGTTTTTACAAGTGTTGCCTGTGTATTCGGGTGAAAAGAAAGTTGCCGATAATGACTCTAAAGTATCAAAACTTGGAGAGAAGTTGATAAAACATACGGGTAATGTCGCATCCGGTGTTGCGGGTAGTGTGGGGGTTGTGGCGGAGGGTGTAGGCGATGTTGTCGGTAAGGTAGAAGGTGTTAGCAGAGAAGTGTTGGGTGGCATGATTAAAGGTGTGGGCGATGTTGTCGTAATCGCTACTCGTTTACAAACACCGTACAAGGAGATAGGCGATTCTATAACGGTTATAGATTCGGATGCTTTAGCGGATAAAGTCTCTGTTGCGAGGGCTATGAAGATGGCGTCGGGTGTGAACATAATTACAGAGTCGCCCGGGGTGAACGTTGTTTCAACAGGAGGATTAGGTCAACAAAGTTCTATCTTTATCCGAGGCGGAAAATCGGAACATTCACTCGTATTGATTGACGGTGTTGAGATAAATGATCCGATGTCTCCGGGCAGAAGCGCTGATCTGGGTATGTTGCAGACGACAAATATCGATCATATAGAAATACTCCGTGGCGCGCAAAGTACGCTGTATGGCTCAGACGCTATGGCGGGTGTTGTGAATATTTCTACCAGAAAAGGATCGGGTAAACCGAAAATATTCGTCGAATCGGAGTTCGGTTCTTTTGAAACGACAAGAGTTAACGGTGGTATTCTGGGTGGAACAGATCTGTATAATTACTCTTTTGAGTCTTCGTATCTGTATAGCCAAGGATTCTCGTCGGCTGTACATCATAAAGGTAACAGCGAAGAGGATTATCATGAGAATACAACAATCTCTACAAGGTTGGGACTCACTCCTACCGACTCGTTGGAATTATCGTTTATACTGAGGTATATCAACGCCAATACCGAGCAAGACAGTTTTGATTTCACAACCAGCATGCCTGTTGATGACAAAAACGCTCGTTCCGATAGCGATTATCTGCTTCTCAGAACACAGGCGAACTGGACCTTGTTTGATGATCTTTATGAACAGGTTTTTGGGTTCTCCATGACAAAACTTAACAGGGAAACCGATAATCCGATCGATGATATTAATCCCACTTATACGGATGCGTATTACGATTCTAGAATATATAAGTTTGATTATCAGCATAACTTGTATCTGCCGACTATAGAGTTAGGCAAATTGAAAATAGACAATATTCTAACAGCAGGGATAGAAGAACAAAAAGAAACCGGAAGTTCTCAAAATAACTATTCTTATGTAAATTGGGCGGGTAATATTCAGGAAAACACAATAACCGCTCCGAGAAGAACAGCTAATACATGGAGCTTTTTTCTGCAAGATAAAATCGCTTTTAACGATACCGTTTTTACAACCTTTGGCGCAAGATGGGATGACCATTCTATCTTCGGGTCGAACCGTACTTTAAAAGTTGTGCCGACGATATTCATTAACGCTACAAAAACCAAAATTAAGTTTAGTTACGGTACAGGTTTTAAATCGCCGTCGTTGTATCAGTTCTATTCGTCTGCCGGAAATGTCAATCTTAAACCTGAGAAAAGTTATAGCTGGGATTTAGGGTTTGAGCAGTCTTTGTTTGACGATAAAGTTCAAGCCGGTGTGACATATTTTCAAAACGATTTTGAAGACCTGATTGATTGGGTTTGGAATCCGGTTACTTTTAGAGGGAGGTATTTGAATATCGATTCTGCGGAGACGAACGGGCTTGAACTTTTCGCAAATTGGTATATTCTCGATAACCTTCGTGTGGGATTTAACTATACATATAATCAGACTAAAGAAACACGTGTAAGGAACGGATCAAAAGTTAGACAGCAGTTTATCAGACGACCGAAAGATTTTATAAACTTGGATGTGGATTATAAATTCTGGGACGATAAAGCGAACCTAAATTGTGAATTGATCTACGTCGGAGGAAGCATAGATAACGATTTTAGTACGTATCCCGCAACAAGAGTTAGATTGGGTGGGTATACTTTGATAAACCTTAACGCAAACTACAAAATTAACGATAACATCTCTATTTTCGGTAAAATACATAACCTGTTAGACGATTGTTACGAACAAGTATTAGGTTATGGAACGGAACGATTTTCTATATATGGCGGGGTGAGAGCGGAATTGTAATCTTTTTGCCAGCGCAAGGGCGGTTATACCGCCCTTGTGGCGCGGATGGTTCTATGTTATGGTTTGAGCAGTACAAATTGTATCTTTTGTCGTTTTTATGTTCTTTCACCATTCATTATGGGTTGATTATGAATATGGGGGGCGATAGGTTGTCGGAACCATCTATTGAGTTTGCCCAAGGAAGATCGGTGTTGAGATTGAATATGATGTCTTCCGTGGATTCTGTTAGTGCGGTTAGCCGGAGTGTGGACAAAAAAATTGTTACCGACAAAAAAGCGGTAGATGAAGTTGGTATGGCACAGGGTCCTACTCAAGAGTTAGATTCAAAAATGAAAATAACTGAAGAAAATATCGTAGAAATCAATCCGTCTGAAAAAAAACAGCAAGATAACGATGCCGAAACGGCTCGGTGTACAACAGATTCATCACAGCAGTCGTCAGAACAAAAAGAACAGATTAAACAGATCTCTCAGGTGGATACTGATAGTTCTGTCATGAATGATGCGGATATGCGGACTAAAGGGGTTATCTGTGAATCTAGAGTCGTTTCGGCACCGATGCCGAAATATCCAAGAAGCTCAAGACGCAAAGGTGAGGAAGGCATTGTTTCTATCAAGGTCTGGATTGATGAGAAAGGTAGCCCTGAAAAGGTGCTGGTCATAAAGTCAAGCGGTTTCCCGAATTTGGATAGGGCGGCTGTGGATGCTTTAAAAACGGTGTCTTTTGTGCCTGCTACTGAAAATAATAAGCCTGTGGCTTCTACACTAATTCAAAATATAGAGTTTAGATTGGACAGATGATAAAAAAGAGCTGGATTGTTACGATCTTTATATTGCTGTCTGTTGTTTGTCATGGTCTGTTTCGGCTGCATTATCTCGAAATTTATACGGGTGTTGATACGCCGAGACCGATTATTCCCGCAAATCTAAGAATAATTTCGTTTTCTCCGGCAATTACGGAAATGATTTATATATTGGGGTTAAATGAATATCTGGTCGGTGTGACAAAATACTGCTCTTATCCACCCGATGCGCGTAGCAAACAGAAGATAGGCGGTTATTACGATCCTAATATGGAGGCGGTTATGCGTTTGCGTCCCGATTATGTTTTGCTTGGTACGGAACATATCTCGTTTGTTGAGAAGTTGAGAAATGTCGGGATTCGATCTGTTTTGCTGGATAACAGTTCTCCGGAAAAAATAATGGAATCGATTTTGAAAGTAGGAAAACTATTTGCAAGAGAAAAAACCGCTTTGAAGATTGATAAAAAAATAAGAGAAAAAATATATTCTTTTAAACAACAGATTCGTGAAACGAAAAAAAGAAAAGTTTTGCTTGTTTTTGGAGAGGATATGTCGGGTAAAGTGAAAAAAAAACTGTTTGCCGTCGGTAACGATCCTTTCTATACCCCGATCATAGAGCTTGTAGGCGGAGAAAATGTCCTGAAAAACACAAAAACACGTTATCCTCTGTTGTCTCATGAAGGGATAATAAACCTCAATCCGGATATTATTGTGGAGTTAGTTCAGAAACAAGAAACCGAATCGGATCTTTTTGATAGGTGGAGCGACCTTAAAATGGTCAAAGCTGTTAGGGAAAAAAAGGTGTACGTTTTGAAGGCGGATTATATTATGGTGCCGGGACCTAGGTTTCCTCAGATTGCTGAGGATTTATTTAAACTGTTTTATGATACGGATGAGGCATCATGAGCATAATAGATGTTAAGAATCTAAAATATTCAATCAAGAATAAGGATATTTTAAAAAATATCTCGTTTTCGATCCGAGAAGGCGATTTTGTGAGCATCATCGGTCCGAATGGTGCCGGTAAGACAACTCTATTGCGTTGTTTGATGGGGTTTTTGCATCCTTCTTCAGGCGATATTTCTGTGGCGGGCGAGAATTATCGAAAAATCGGGCGGAGAAATCTAGCTAGAGTTATGGCTTATGTTCCTCAGAATACAAGTTTTGTATATCCGTTTACGGTAGAAGAATTTGTCAGAATGGGGCGTTACCCGTATAACTCGGTTTTTAGTGTAGGTTTTTTTAGGGATACCGATTTGATAGATTCGATTCTAGAGAGTCTTAATATAGATCATCTCAGAGACCGCCCTGTCTGTTCGTTGAGTGGCGGTGAGACGCAAAAGACTATCATCGCAAGTTGTTTGGCTCAAACCCCTAAGATGTTGCTTCTTGATGAAGTGATGACTTATCTTGACCCTTATCATCAGCGAGAAATATATTCTGTACTCAAAAATCTAAATTCTGATAAGAAAATAACCGTTGTTTCCGTAACCCACAATCTAGATTTTGCCATCGGGTACTCGAAAAAATTAATTGCGCTGAACGAGGGTGAAATCGTTTTTTGGGGTGACACAAAAGATATTGATGAGGCGTTGTTGCGATCTATCTATAAAATAGAGTTTAGTTTTCTAAAACATCCTGAAAATGGAGAACGGATAATTGTCCCGAACTGGAAAAAATAAAATAATAAAGTTGTTGGCGGTACTGCTCTTTTTATATTTATCGTCTCTTTTGCTTTTGCCGCTGATGGGTATGAAAAATTATTCACCGAGTCTATATTTCGCCAAAAATCTCGAAGCAAATATATTGTGGAATATACGTGTGCCGAGAGTGCTTTTGGGGTGTCTTGCGGGAGGAGTTTTGGCTGTGTGCGGTATGGTGTTTCAGTCGATGTTTCGGAATCCTTTGGCTACACCGTTTACGTTGGGTGTTGCCAGCGGTTGTTCGGCGGGGACGGCGGTTTATTTGGCTTTGATCCCATCGTTTGCTTTTTTAGGAGTAGACGGTATTTCTATCTTTGCATTTGCAGGCGGCGGATTTGCATCTTTGGCGGTTTTCTCATTGACGAAAATAAAAAAGAATTATAACAGTGCGTATATGTTGCTTGCGGGTATTGCCGTTACACTTTTTTTTACGAGTATTACAATGATTGTTCAATATTTGGCGAACTTTCATCAGACGTTCTTGATATTCAGGTGGATAATAGGAGGAATAGAGAATATCTCTTACAGAAAATTAATCGGGTTGGTCCCTATCTTTTTTTCGGGGATAACGGTGATCTTTTTTTACAGTTCGGAGCTGGATTTATTGTTGATTGGAGAAGAAATGGCAGGCTCTAAGGGGGTAGCTGTGGATAAGGTTAAGATAACCTTGTTTGCGACGGTCTCTTTTCTTGTGAGTTTTATAGTCGCGGTATGTGGTCCTATCGCGTTTGTGGGTATGATTGTGCCTCACATATTCAGGTTACTGATAGGTCCTAAACATAGATACCTTTTGATATGCAGTTTTCTCGGTGGCGGTATTTTCCTTGCTGTTTGCGATACTATCGCTCGTATTGCGGTTGCGCCGTCGGAGTTGCCTGTCGGTATAATAACATCTTTTTTGGGAGGTCCTTTTTTTGTATGGGTTCTTGTCAAATACGCACATAAGCATAATATTTTTTGATCATAAAAATTTTGTTGATTTTTATTGACATCTTAACACGGTATTAGCTAGCATGAGATTGGGCTTTTTTCGTGTGTGTTACTCGTCGTTAGTACCTCGTTTATTCAACAGATGTTCCAAAAATTTAACCTCTTAAGCTAGGAGGGGATCATATGAGGGTGATATCTATCGTCAATCAGAAAGGCGGATGCGGTAAGACCATAACGGCTGTGAACCTTAGCGATTGTCTTGCTCTTCATCACAAAAAAGTTTTACTGGTAGACTTAGATCCGCAAAGCAACGCCACTTTCGCAATGGGATTACACGAAAAAGATTTTGACAAATCCATTTACGACGTTTTTTCCGACGAAATATCCATAAGAACCGTTATTCAACAGATGTATCCCGGTTTTTTTATTGTACCTTCAAGAATAACCCTCAGTGCCGTTGAACAGATATTAGCCGGTAAAACCGGAAGAGAATCGGTTTTGAGCGATATATTAG
>CAZFUR010000010.1:0-14592 GCA_964522245.1 uncultured bacterium
TATTCAGGCGGTCGGAGTGGGTGTGCCCGCACCCGGTGACGTGGGTCCCGCAGCTAGAATCAAGGCAGAGCGTGCTGCCGAGATGGATGCAAGGCGCAACTTGGTAGAACAGATATACGGTGTGAGAATAAGTTCCGAGACCACCGTGCGTGATTTTGTTTTACAGAACGATCGGATAAACGCCGACGTAACCGCTTTTCTGTCCGGTGCCCGTAAGGTTGGGCAAACCGTCTACAACGATGACGGCAGTGTGGAAGTTACCGTAGAGATCGCTCTTGACGGGTTATGGATGATTGTTCAGAGACGTTAGTATAAAAAAAAGGAGAATCAAAATGAGAGACAATGTTAGTAGAGTCGTGTTGTTGTTAATTGTGGTGTCGTTGATGGTTATTTCGGGTTGTACGTATAATGAATATTATTATCCCGCTTCGCCTGCTTCATCGGTTACACAGTCAAAGTGAACGAAAAAATAAGGGGATATATTATGAAAACGATAAAAATATTGGTATTGACGGTTGTTGTGGGGGGGCTGGTTTTGTCTGTTTCGGGTTGTACGTATAACAAACATTACACAGGCACGGAAAAGATAATCGATGATGGTGTTGTGATTAGAGAACATTATGTGGTTGAATAATTTAAGGAGTCTTGTGATGAAAAGGTACAGATTATATGGGGTTATTTTGTGTGGTTTGTTTGTCGGGTTGTTTTTGTCGGGTTGTACGTATCACACATATTATCAAGACGAGAATGCCGCTTTGCCCGCAGGCTCGTATGAGCTGAAAGAGAGCGTGCCGATCTCCAAAGAGATAAAAGTGGAGCGCAACTATGTTGTGGAATAAATTTGTTTGGATACCTTTTTTGGCGGTGATATTTTTTGCAGGTGCCGTTTTTGCCCAAACCGGTCTTGAACGTGTGATAGAGGCGGAGGGTATAGCGGCGGTGACTTTGGAGGGTAATGACGGTGTGTTGCGTGCAAGAGACGAGGCTGTGAAACGTGCGTTGCGCCGCTCTGTTGAGCAAGGTGTGGGCACTTTGATCGATTCCGAGTCGTTGACGCAAAATTTTCAGTTGCTGAACGATGAGATATATTCTCAGGTCAAAGGCTACGTCAGGCAGTACGATATCATATCCGATAACAAAGGCGCGGATCAGATTTATCGGATAAAAATCAGGGCGACCGTTGTGTTGGCTCGGTTGGAGAAAGATCTTAAAGCCTTAAATATCATCAAGAAACAAAAAGGCAACCCGAGGGTGATGGTTCTGTTCAGGGAGATGGTCGATCAGCTTGACCGATGGAATGGCGGAATGATCCAAGGCAGTATTGCTCAGATTGAGATGGAGAAAGTTTTTTTAAACAAAGGTTTTCCGTTGGTTGACAAAGGTCAGCTTGGTGCGATAAAACAGCGTGATGTTACGTTAAGTTATACTGATCCTGCGAAAGCGGCGGCGTTGGGTCAACGTTTTGGAGCGGAGGTGGTTATTGTGGGTGAGGCATCGTCGGATTTGGTCGATCACAGTTCTCCCTACGGAGCGTCGGTATATTTTTATCAAGCGCAAGTGTCTGCTCGTGCGATTAAGGTTGATACGGCAACGGTTATAGCGGTTGACAGTGTGCAAAGTGATTGGCGTAATCCCGGTGAAGGTCAAGGGTCGGGTCGTCTTGAGGCGGCGCGCGAGTCGTTGAGCTCGGCGGGTAGAAAATTAGCGGATAAAATGATAGTTCGGATACTTGAAAGGTGGCGAAGTGAGGTTTTTAATACCGTATCTATCCAGATCGTCGCAACCGATGTTACGGGCAAACGCCGTAGGGAATTTAAAAAAGAGCTCAAAGAGATTCGTGGTGTCGAATCGGTAGACGAGCGCAATTTCACCAATCGTGTCATGACAATAGATGTTGAGGTTGAAGGTTCTATTTGGAAAGATTTTGATGAGCGGTTAGAATCGTTCAAAACGGTGGGAGTGGAATTGACGGGCAAAACGCAAAATCGGATAGAAGTGAGTTTATTTGATTTAGACGAATAAAAATATTTATAATTATGAATAAATAGATTATGCTGAGCAGACTTGGTCTAAATTTATTTAAGGAGGTTGTTTTTCTGATGAGGAAGTGTAAGATTTTTTCTGTTGTTTTTGGGGTGGTTTTTTTGTTATCTAGCGTTGTTTACAGTGCGCCCAGATCGTTGCGTAAACTGGTTGCGGTTGAACGGTTTGATAACAAAGCGGGTGCGGTGGCTGATTGGGAAATCGGCACGGGTATGGCGGATATGTTAACCGATGCGCTAATCCAGTCCGGCGAGTATAAGGTGATGGAACGCCAAGCAGTGGAGTCGGTACTCAAAGAACAGGATTTTGCCGCCAGTGGCAGGACAACTAGAGCGGGTAGCGTCGCAAGAATGGGCAAGATGCCTCCCGTTCAGATACTGATTAGAGGTGCGGTTACCGAGTTTGAAGAGAACAAAAGCGGTGGCGGGCAAGGGTTTAATATAAAAGGTTTTAACATAAATATGAAAAGAGGCAGTGCCCATGTGGCGGTCATAATCCGTCTGATAGATACCACGACCGGAGAAGTGCTGGATTCACAACGTGTCGAGGGCGATGCCGAAGCGGGCGGTCTTGGATTTGGGTATTCCGGCGGCGGGTTTGGATTCGGCTCGTCGGGGTTCGTCAAAACTCCTATCGGCAAAGCTTGTCAGATAGCGATAGATAGAGCGGTGGCTTATATTTCTTCAAAAACCAGAAATATGCCGTGGCAAGGTAAGGTAATCACGGTCAAAAACGGTAAACTGATAATCAATAGCGGTTCTAACGTGGGTATTGTGGCGGGAGACGTTTTTGATGTGTATGATGTTGGCGAAGAGTTTATCGATCCCGATACAGGTATGTCGTTAGGGTCTGAGACTTCTAAAATCGGGGAAGTGGAGGTTGTGAGCGTGATGGAGAAATTCTGTAAAGCGGTGCCTATTGCGGGTTCCGGGTTTGCGGCAAAAAACATTGTTAAGTCAAAATAGTAAGGTTGTTATGAGGCGGTACTTTTTTTTAGCGGTTATTTTTCTCTTGGTTTGTACTACGGGGTGCGAGACTACATCGTATTCGGAGAAGGCGGATAATTTTGTTATGCCTCCATTGAGGCTGAAAAAACTTGTGGCGGTAGATGTTTTTGAAAATAAAGCGGGGTTTGGCAGTGAGATGCAACTCGGCACGGGTATGGCGGATATGTTGACCGATTCCTTAATGCAGTCGGGTTTTTTTAGGGTGATGGAGCGTCAAGCAGTGGAGTCGGTAGTCAAAGAACAGGATTTCGCCGCCGGTGGCAGGACAACTAAAGCGGGTAGTGTCGCCAGAATAGGCAAAATGCCCCCCGTCCAGATACTGATTAGAGGCGCAGTTACCGAGTTTGATGTGCAATCCTCAGACGGTGGACAAGGGATAACATATGGCGGCGTGACGATAAAAATGCATCGCACAACGGCGCATATAGCCATAATTATAAGATTAATCGATACTACCACAGGACAGGTTCTGGATTCGCAACGTATAGAAGGAGTCGCCGAAGCGGGCGGTCTTGGAGTGGATTTTGTAGATTCCGATTTCGATCTGCATCAGGACGCAAGCAAAAAAACACCTGTCGGTAAAGCCTGTCAGATCGCTATTGATCGGGCGGTTAGGTATATCATCATCAGAATGTCCAAACAGCCTTGGGAGGGTAAGGTCATCGCTGTTAGGAATGGAGCTATCATAATAAACGCAGGCTCGGAATCGGGAATCAAGGTGGGGGATCGGTTTGTGGTTTTGGAGGCGGGCGAGGAATTTATCGATCCTGATACAGGTATGTCGCTAGGCTCGGATAGCATTGAGATAGGCGAAATAGAGATTTTCTCGGTCAGTCAGAAATTTAGCAAAGCGGCAGTTGTGTCGGGCGGAGGATTTGAGGCTAAAAATATAGTTAGAGAAAAACAAATAGATAAAATTAATCAGATAGATCCAACTCATTTAGGAGCGGAATAATGTGTATTAATAAGTTAATATCTTATGTTTTGTCGGTCGGGATCGCTACTTTTTTTATTGGGTGTACCGGAATAAACCAAGCCGCCAGAGGTGTCGGGCGTCCCGTGGGGAGCGTTTTGAGTGTGCCTCAGTCTGTCACCGAAGGTGTGGCGCAAGGGTATGCCGATGGCGACAGAAACGAAAATCCGTACGGTAGATAAAATACCGAATGACACCTAAAGTAACGGTTTTGTTGCCTGTTTACAACGGGGAGAGGTTTTTAGAGGACTCTTTGAAATCGGTTCTGTCTCAGTCGTTTACCGATTTTGAATTGGTTGTTGTCGACGACGGGTCCACAGACCGAACGGCGGGGGTTTTACGGAAATTCGCCGTTGCGGATGAACGATTGAAAATCTTTTCTTTCGATTCTAATATCGGTATCGTGAGTGCTTTGAATTTCGGGATCTCAAAATCTAATGCCCCGTTGATCGCTAGAATGGATGCGGACGATATAATCTATCCCGATAGGCTAAAGAGGCAGTTCGATTATTTTGAGGATAACTCTGAGGTCGATCTGGTTGGTTGTCTGGTAGAGAAATTTTCATCAAACGGTGTGCGTGGCGGTTATAAGGTTTATGTCGAATGGCTTAACGGTTTGTGCGATCATGAGAGTATTGTTAAAGATATTTTTGTGGAGTCTCCGATTGCTCATCCGTCGGTGATGATGCGCAAACGGGCGGTTTTGTCGGTTGGGGGATACGAGGATCACGGTTGGGCGGAAGATTATGATCTGTGGTTGAGACTTTATCTGGCGGGCGGGAAGTTTGGTAAGGTAGAGCGGGTGTTGTTGCGTTGGCGAGACGACCCGAACAGGCTCTCTAGATCCGATCATCGGTACTCTTTAGACAACTTTTATCGTTGCAAGGCGCATTATATGGCGGAAAATATATTGAAAGACCGATCCGTTGTTATTTGGGGCTCAAAACGCAGATCAAGACGGTTTGCCGATTATCTGGGGGCTAGGATAAAGGCGTATGTCGATCTGGACAAAAAATCTATCGGCAATAAGATAAAATCTATCCCCGTGATCGCTCCGCAAGATCTGAAAAAGTACCCGAAATCAGTTGTTTTATCATATGTTTCTACCAGAGAAGCGAGATCAAAAATAAGGGAATGGCTTATATCTAACGGCTATACCGAAATGAAAGATTTTTTCATGATGGCGTAGTATGGCGGGCGATTTTTTTTGTATGGGCGAGCTATAAAAGATAAGTAGTAGACTTATCGGTAGAATCTATTTGTCGGGGGTAGATAAATAGATGAAACGAGGCTGACTCTATTCGGTAGTAGGTATTTTGCGGGTTTTTTAAAGGTTGTTTTTTCTTGTGAAACAGTGTTAGATTGAGGAAATATTTTTATTTTCAAAGAGGAGGTGAATATGCGAAACAACTTTCTGTTTAGATTGGTTGCGGGTTTTGTGAAAAAGAATCCGATAGTTTTTTTGTCGATTCCGTTTTTGATTGCGCTTTGGTTTTTCACAGACAGCTATATCGCCGACGGTAAAGACGGTGGTGAGGGTATAAATAATCTATCATCTTATAATTTTGAGCAGATCGTATCGGGTTCGGATAAACCTGTATTGGTTGATTTTGGAGCTAAATGGTGTGGTCCTTGTAGAAAACAGATGGCTGTTTTAGGTGCGTTTGTGAAAAAATATAATAACGTAGCTATCTACAAGGTTGACGTAACCGAAGAAAAACAGCTTGCCTCAAAATATCATATTAATAATATCCCCACATTGATTTTGTTTTCAGGCGGTAAAGAGGTTATTCGCAAAGTAGGGTTGCAAACCGAATCTTCTCTTCTTAAAATGATAGAGCGGTCGGCTGAATCTGTCAGGTAACTGATGTGGGTGTTGATCGGGTTTTGTCATTTTACTCGGTTTTCGATATTAAAGCCCCAAACCCTCCGTCACTTGAGGCGGGGGAATCGGGGAAGATGAATTTTTGGTCTATAAGGCGCAATCCGGACGTTTTTTTCAAAAAGTTGTCTATTAACAGATCGTTTTCCGCACGGTCGATACTGCAGGTTGAGTATAACAGTTGACCGTTTGAGGCAAGATATGAAGAAGCTATTCGGAGCATTTTTGTTTGGAGTTGAGTTAGTCTGGGGAAATCGGCGTTTTTTAGACGCCATCTCGCCTCGGCACGTTTCCTGAAAACACCTGTGTTTGAGCAGGGTACATCTACGAGTATTTTGTCGAATTTTTTATCCCCGATGATTTTTCTCAAGTTCGAGAGATCGCAGATCATAGTGTTGACGTTTTTAAGCTGTAATCTTTCGATATTTTCGTCTAGCGATTTCATTCTGTCGGGATTGATATCTACGGCGGTGACCGATTTTGCACGTGTAGCCAGAACACAGGTTTTACCACCCGGAGCGGCGCAAAGGTCTAGGATATGATCGTCTTTTTGCGGGTTCAACATATCCACAATTTGAGCCGGTGTTTCGTCTTGGACGATGAACAATCCATCTTTGTAACCGGGTAGGGTGGTCACGTTCACGTTTGACGATTTTAACTTGATACAGGATTTATTAAAATTTGATTTTTCATATTTTGTATCGGTTTTATCCAATAATTCGCAGTAATCGGTGACGGTGGTTTTTGATAAATTGAGCCTGATTATAATTTGAGGTTTTATATTATTGAATTCGCAAAACGTTTCTACCTGTTGGATGGAGAATTCTTTGAGTAATCTTTTTATCAGCCATTTCGGGTGAGAATGATTGAAGGCGATTTCGTCTATTTTATCGGTTGGGGAATAGTTTCCTTTTTCAGGTTCACGCAGGTATGTGCGTAAAACGGCGTTTACGAATCCTGCGGCACGCCTGCCGGTATACCTTTTTGCGATGTTGACCGACTCATTGACTGCGGCGAAATCCGGTATTTTATCTAAATATTTTATCTGGTAGAGGGCTAGTTGGATTAAAGCTCGCACGTCATAATCTATGAACTTATTTTCCAGATAACAATCGATGATTCTATCGAGGGTATATTTTCTGCGTATGGTATCTAGCACAAGTATAGTCGCCAAACGCCGATCTTCAGGGATCATATCGGCGGTATCTTGGGCGATTGAGTCGGTCACGATTTTGCCTCTGTGGAATTGGCGTAGAGCTAAAAACGCGTATTCGCGAGGGTTATTTTTGTTTGATGATGATCTCATCAAGGATTTCCCGTACGCTGTCAACGTTTACTCCAGTATCCAAACAAGGACCGTTAGGTGTGATATTTTCCACAGCGAAAACAGCTTTCGGCATAGTAAACATGATTCCCATGCACAGTTCTTTTGCGCACGCTATGGCGACTATCGCTTTGATATTAGGTTGTTTACATAGTTTTACCGCCATACCGCCACCTGTGGCAAACCGCATCTGTACGCCGTAGCGGTCGCAAAGTTCGACTATATCCATTGTGGGGCACAAACCACACTTTTTGCAGTTATGCACATCGGTGATAAGGTCTTGTTTGCAGGTATGGTTTTGCAGACAACGCGGCGCCAATACCAGAACTTCATCGGGTTTGACTTTGATATTGCGTTTTGTGACTTGCCATTTGTTCAGTTTTAGTAGTGCGGATTTCATGATTTAGTTTTCCGTAAAATTTTTCGCCGAGTTATACTGTAACCATGAGCTTACGAGGTATGCTATCCCCATCGGCACAAAAAAGTAGATACCGGTATACGTTCTTATTGACGCTCCTGCGATGATAAGTATCATGCCCGCAAGCAGATATATCAGGGCGGTTATGGTAAACGATGTGGCGAGTTTTTGGCATAGACGGTCTAGTTTGGATATTGATGCGGGATAATGGTTCTCGCAGGTATCGTTACAAGCCAATCCGTTATGAGTTTCTATTGCGCACTGTTTGCATACCCCTTTAGAGCAGGCAAAACAGATCCCGACCGCATCTTTTTCTGGATGGTAAAAACATTTCATTATGTCGCTCCGTTTAAATTTTTCTAGCTGATAGTATCATAATCGGCGGGCGAAAACCAGTCTTTTTGCGAAATACGGGATTGGTGACGAGTTAGATAAATCTATTTAAAAATTTCTAACTGTTTTTGTGGTATATACATAACTGCCTCTATTCTTATTAATTCAGTCAGTTTAATGACCATATTAACAAAAATAAGCTAATTATATCAAGTTTTTTATAAATATTAATCTAAGTTTTTAGCCGAGGTGATTCGCTCAATTCCTATCAAAACAACCTACTTCTTTTCGCAGACGATGCAGTATTCGCCAGCAACATAAGTCTGAGCCCCGCAATGACCGCATTTTCTCATCTGATTCGATCCGCAAAACGGACAGATCCCGTCTTGTTTCGGTGGCTGAATCAGGTTATAAATTGAAGATAGTTGGTTGTGTTAATTAATTTATAATCTGCATCGTATGTTTTTATCCAGTCGGATGGTGGAGAGACTTTTTTGTCGGAAAATTTTATTTCGTATCCATACAGTTTTCCGCCACGTTCCTCGATCAGATCAATCTCTTTCTGATCATACGTCCGCCAAAAATAGTTATTCACAGCCATATTCTGATAAGCTTGTTTTTTTAAGCGTTCTACAATAATATAGTTTTCCCACAACATGCCGACATCATTCCTTAAAGATAAAGGATTAAAGTTGTTTATAAGCGCATTCCTTATCCCCAGATCATAAAAATAGAACCGTGGATTCTTTGATATTTCTTTTCGTAAGTTACGGCTAAACCCAGTCAATTTGAATATCACAAAAGATTTTTCCAGCAAATCGAGATATCTATCTACGGTATTTTTATTCATACCGAGTTGTCGCCCGATCTCAGTATAAGAAACCTCTTTCCCGATCTGAAAAACTAATAGTTGCAGTAGACGTATTATTTTATCGGAGTTTCTTATTCTTTCCAATTCGAGTATATCTTTGCAAAGATATGAGTTGACTATTTCTTTTAGATACATTGTTTTTGCTTCTGTGTTTTTATGTAATATTACCTCCGGATACGAACCATAGATCAGACGTTGTTCAACAAGAGCATCGGTCTGAACCCTTGTTTCTTTAAGTTCCATCTGAGAAAGAGGATACATTTTAAGTACATATTTCCTACCGGTTAGAGGTTCTCCGAGCTGTTTTGTGAGACCAAAAGAAGACGAACCACTGGCAAGTATTTTTATACCGGGGATATGATCGACCAATAATTTCAGGTTCAATCCGATATTAGGTATTTTCTGAGCCTCATCAATAACGAGCAATTTGTGATTACCGACAAAACTTTTAAGTTTTTCTATTGATTGACTACTTAAATAGGTTTGGACTAATATATCTTCTCCGCTTACCGAAAGATATTCTTCTTTAACTCCTTCAAGATATTTTGATAAGAGGGTTGTTTTTCCACACCTGCGAGCCCCGTAAATAATAATCACTTTTTGTGGCGAAACAATAGCTTTTAAGTTTTCTAACTGTTTTTGTGGTATATACATAACTGCCTCTATTCTTATTAATTCAGTCAGTTTAATGACCATATTAACAAAAATAAGCTAATTATATCAAGTTTTTTATAAATATTAATCTAAGTTTTTAGCCGAGGTGATTCGCTCAATTCCTATCAAAACAACCTACTTCTTTTCGCAGACGATGCAGTATTCGCCAGCAACATAAGTCTGAGCCCCGCAATGACCGCATTTTCTCATCTGATTCGATCCGCAAAACGGACAGATCCCGTCTTGTTTAGGCAGTTTTCTATCACATCGATAACAACGGTTTTTCATCAACCTTTTGCGGTAAACTCTTGTCTGATTAAATATTTTTTTCTGGATAAAATAGATAAAAAACATCGCCACACCAACCGACCCGAATATCAAAACATAATGCCACAACGCAACAATATGAAACATTTTCAGTATCCTAAACAGTTCCCTGAAAAAATAGTTCGGGATTAAATCTAAAACCAGCTCAATCAGTTTCATCACAACAGGAATCGATGCGACTACCAACAGATGTGACGACACCAACGTCTGAATTTTATTTTCCCGTCCAGCAGATCTTTTGTACCAGAACGCAAACAACAAAAACAAAGGTGCCAGAAACAACATCTGCCACGCAAACTCCCTAAACAGATATATCCGCTCATAACGGTTGATATCGTCTATCAGGTTTTGTCGGAAAGATTTGTCGTCAGGTTTTATCATTTCTGACAGCTCAATTATCAGTGGATTTTTGTTTATTTGTCGGTCGAGATCGGTTATTTCCGCTTGAATCTGATTGAGTTTCGCAGATTGAGATTTGACCGAATTAGCTACGGCGGTGAGGGTTGAGTTTTTCTCATCGGCGATTTTCTCCAATAACGATGTTTTGTACACCTCATCGGATTGACTGAACTTTTTCTTGGTTTGTCGATATTTTTTGAGAAAATTTTGTCTTTTGACGAACAACTCTTTCAGCTCGTTTTTTTCGTAAACCGATTTTATCAGTCTGTAAAAGTTTCGGCAAACAGGATGCATTTTGTCGATTTCGGTTTTATCGAGGGTTTTGTTGTATCGGTACGAGTAGTCGTTATAGTCTCTGAGCAGAATTTTCTGGAGTTCGGATATTTTGTTTGTCTCGCTCCAAGACGTGTGTATAAAAACCTGTCTGCATTCGTAGGGGAAATATTCGGACGGTGAAGTCAACTGAGCAGTATGATCCGCCAACCCGCCGAAAAGAATCGATAAGATGAACATATCCAACAAGATAATTATCGCCAGCGATAGTTTGCCTAGTGGTTCGTGTTCGTTGAATCGGACTAGATTTTTTCTGAATTTTGCTAAACTATTTCGCAACGATTTCATAAAGAGTCTCCTTATTTTATAAATATCGTAACTTATCTTTAACGTAAGACCAAGTTTTTTGTATCGAGAAACCTAAATATTTATCCGAAATTGCCGATCAATGATCTAGCAGGTGAGCTTGGATTTGATAATTTATCCCTATATTCCTCAAAACAGCCAAAAACCTTTCAGATCAGATTATCAATAAATTTATCAGGTTACGTTATGCCGATACGCAAAATCTTAATGGGATTGATTTTAGTACAGATACTTTTCTCAGGTTGTTCGTCTACGGAAGTGTTCAAAAAACCGAACACGCCTTGGCCTTTCAATGGACAGGTGGTGAACTTGTCGACAAGGTCGTTGAGGGGGTTGGTTGTGGAATCGAACAAGGTGATTGTCATACCGCCTCACGGCAGGTCGGTCTGGTATGTGGACGTGGATTTTGTGGAAGACCCTGACACGGGATACTGGTACAAAATCGGTGCTAGAAAATGTGTCTATGATGGCGATCGGGAATCGTCTTTCTCCAAACTGAGACTGATCGATCAGGACTCCATTTTGCGGATTGTCAAGTCTGCCGATAAAGAGTCTCAATCCGCTTCAAATTAATTCTTCAAATTAATTTTATTTATGTTATATTCGATGAGAGATGTCTCCGCTTTAAATATAAGATGATAGATTATCAAAAACGGAAGAGTGTGATATGCGAAGAATGACAAAAGAAGAAATGTATATGAGGATGGCGCTGATTTTATCCGCAAGGTCGACTTGCAGGCGTATCGGTTCTGACGGTACGCAAAAGAGAGTCGGATGCGTGATAACCAATAATGATCTTAGCAACGTGTTGTCGGTAGGTTACAACGGTAACGCAACAGGTCTGCCCGATGAATGTTCTAACCCTGACGCACCGGGTAACTGCGGTTGCCTGCATGCCGAGGAGAACGCCATCTCAAAATGTCAGTCTCGTGATCGGGACAAGATCTTGTTCTCCACAGACTCGCCTTGCGAAAGGTGTGCTAAGTTTATAATCAACAACGGTTTTGAGAAAGTTTATTTTTTAAGAGAATATCGTATTCCGACAGGTCCGCAACTGTTAAGGCAGGTGGGAATTGAGGTTATCAAACTGGAACTTAAACCTAATGAGATAGTTACTCGGATTTTTCAGGAAACGTCGGGTTGGTAGATCGGTTATGGCTATTTTGTCGGTGTTGCTGGTTGCGCAGATATTATTTAATTTGGTGATCTGTCCTTTGCGCAGATCGTTGCCAAGGTTGATGGGGTTGTGGCGGTTTTGGGCGACGGCGTCGGTGTTGAAGTTGTTGTTGTACTGTTTTGTGCCGACCTGTTTTTTCTGTGTGGTTGTGCTGAACCTGATAACTTTTTTCTTTTCCGGTCGGACGATTTCTTTGTCGGAGTTGATCGGTTTTTATCCTGTTCTTTTGAGACTTACCGCATTTGTGGCGGGGATATCTTTTCTGCCGTATCTGGTACCTAAACTAAGAAAAATTTTGATAAAAAATCCGCAGATAATCGACTCGTTACAGGCGTTGCTTATAGCTCGGTTGATGGTTGAACTTGTTTTTATCAATCTAAAACCTCAATCGCTTGTACCGCCTGAAGCGTCGTTTTACGAGTATATCTGTTTTATCGCTAACTATGAAAAATTGTTGTTGTCGGGATGGACGGTGTTGGTGGTTTTGTGTTTTTCGTTTATGATCGATCGGTTTATCGCCAAAGTATTGAAAAAGGTTTTTGTGCGCAAAAAACTAAGAAGGTTCAGGTTTCTTAGTGTGGTGATAACTCAGCTGGTTGCGGTGATAATTTTTCTGGACGTATCTATCGGACGTTTGCAAAAAGCTGATTACAAATACGGTGACTTTTTTAATGAAACTCCGACGGTAGCTGTGGTATATAAGGTGTTTTTGTTCCGCAATGTAATCTTTTACATAGACGGTATGGCGGATTTCGGGTATTTTCTCATAAAATCGTTATCGGATCATCCGTGTGAACCGCAAGGTTCGTTGCGCAGGTTCAATTCTACAGATTTCACTCCGCTAGATTAGGTTGGGTATTTACATTTTCAAAGATAGGACGGTTGACGAATAGGCGACCGATCCCGAAAGCGGTTTTCGGGATCGGCATTATATCGGTTTATAGATCCAACAGATCTTTTATGACAGATTCCATATCTTCGGCGGATCGGAATCCTGTATGTTTGTCGCGTATGACACCTGCTTTATCGATGATGAACGATGTCGGTATGGCGTTGATGTATCCGTATGCTTTGCTTAGAGCGTGGTCGCCTTTGACGACGGGATATTTTATACCCGCATTGTCGACGAACGTTTTTATTGTGGCTAAACTGCCTTCGTCCATGGAGATACCTATTACGGCGACGTTTTTGTTTTTATATTTTGAGTATATTTTTTTCAGTTCAGGGATCATTTTTCTGCATGGGGGACACCATGTAGCCCAGAAATCCAGTACAACCACTTTGCCTTTGAGTGCGCTGAGTTTAACGGTTGAACCGTCAAGAGCGGTGAGTTCAAAATCGGGAGCTAATCCGATAGATTTGTAATCTTTTGTCACCTTTTTTTCGATTTTTTTCACGGTTTTTCTGTCGATTTTTTTCGTGACGGGATTTTTCTTTGAGATGGAGTTTTTGGTTGGTTTGATCGGGTTGGGAGAATCTTCTTTTTTACCGCACCCGTTTATTATAAGTGCGCAGGTTATAAATGATACTAAAAGAACAGTTTTTTTCATAAGATGGTCTCCTTATGGGTTTAAATTTTTATATATTCTACCTTATTACGGTCTGTTTCGTACAGGGTAAGTTTATGAAGACTATTTTTTGGCAGATGCGGTTCTAGGAGGTTCCAGAAATAGGTTACCATATTTTCCATAGCGGGCAGATGAGTTTTGAAATATTCTATATCTGTATTTAGTGTTTTGTGGTCGATATGGTTGATTATTTTCTCACGGATAATTTTTGATAATTTATTGATGTTCATCAGCATACCTGACTGATCCGTGTTGCCTGTGATAGTTACTTCCAGTTTATAGTTATGACCGTGCAGGTTGGTACATTTACCGAATTCGGCTAGATTTTTTTCGTCAGACCAATTTGTTTCTAATAATTGATGTGAACAGCAGAAAGTCACTATTTTTGTAATAAACATTTTTTTCATGGTTAAGATTATACATGAAGCAGTTTTTTTTGGAAGTCAAAAAAGATGGTTTTATCGGATAACTTTGATTTTTTTTCTGAAATATTTTTCTGTGGATCGATTTTTTTAGGAGGGATAAAAAAAGGGTACGTTTTTTTCAACGTACCCTTTTGGGAGATTTTCTATATATTTTAAACTAGATTTTTTTGATTCTTCTGCCTAACCAAGCTAATCCGACAGCGGCTAGGAACATTGCGCTTGGTTCCGGTACAGGTTCACCGGCAGGCACAACAGGATTACCTGTCTGCATTGGGTTAATATTGTACTGTAAATTGTTTGTATCCAGACTTTCTTGCACGAGAATTATTTGACTATCAGCATAATAAGTATTTCCCAGAGTCGGATTAATATACTCGCCAGTCCAATTACCATAACCAGGCGTTGAAGGATCTAATGGCAAATAAGTATTACTATCGTATGTATTGAAGTGTACCATATCTATATTGTCAAAAGCTCTGGCATAGGTTTGGAAGGTGTCTCCTTTATCGAAACCAGCTGCTACACCGCCAATACCATAGCCATCAGGCGCAA
>CAZFUR010000011.1:0-14473 GCA_964522245.1 uncultured bacterium
CACCTTTTTGGTTAACAACAGCAATAATCCTCATAAACATTTCCTTTCTGAACGGAAATTTGTTTGGATTCTATTAAAAAACCTAAAACAAGCTGTATAAACAACAGGTCAAGACAGATCTCTTATTTTTAGAATTTCCAATATTCTTAAAACAACAGGCACACACCAAATCTAGATCATAAAGCATCCGCTTCGAAGACCACCGGAACACGTGATAAAAAACCGCCTCCGCAAGAGAAACAAACCGCACGCCACCGCCTCAACCGACAAACGCCGTCCCGCTGTGAGGATTGTAACAAAAAAAATACACTTCTGTAAACCTGAACTTATAACTTTTTTTAATAAAAGAGTAACACTACGCAAATAACCTCAAAAGAACGCAACAAATTAATCATCCGATTCGGAATCTTCAGAGATACACTGTTCAACATAATCCAAAATCAGTTTACGTTTGCTTGCGCCTATATCAACAAAACAGACTCCCGCCTGTGTTTTTTCTTCTCTTTTCGCCCAAACCATTTTGCCCAAAATAGTTACGGGAGAACCATCGACAACCAGATCGAATTCCAGCAACAATTTTCGATGACTCTCAAGAAGGTTCTCCAGAAGATCAGGCGCGCCATCACCCAATTTGACCTGAATTCCTCCACCTGAAAGGTTTACGATCGTAGCTGTTCCATAAAAAAGTTCTTCTTTACGCAATGTTTTTTGCAGAAACACTCTATAGTCCGCCTTTATTTCTAAAGAAACTCTTTTGAATTCCCTGCGTTCTGCCCCCATAAAATCCTCCTAAACTATTAGCGCAAACTTGTTTTATTTTGGCATTTACCTCTCTGTATGATACGATAAAAATCGGTTTTGTAAAACGAAATTTTAATCTTTTTATAAATTATTGTGCGATTGTTGTTACGGGTCATGAGAAAAACTACAGAAACAACCTCTATTTTGAGAAAATATTTCGATACTTTATTTGATTTTTTCGGTCCTCAATTCTGGTGGCCCGGAGAAACTCCGTTTGAAGTGATTATAGGTGCAATACTCACACAAAATACAACTTGGAAAAATGTCGAAAAAGCCATCTCAAACTTAAAAAAAGAGAACCTCTTGTCTCCCGATAAACTGTATACCGTTTCTCCGCAAAAACTTGCAACCCTCATCAAACCGTCGGGATATTACAATCAAAAATCGAAAAAAATAGCCTCGTTCATGAGATATTTTAAACAAGAATACAACCTCAACATAAATAATATGCAACCTGTACCGACAGATATCTTAAGAGATCAGCTACTCAATATTTTCGGGATCGGACCTGAAACAGCCGACAGTATTTTGCTGTACGCTCTATCCAGACCTGTTTTTGTAGTAGACGCCTACACCCGCCGTATTTTTTCCAGACACAAACTATTAGATAAAAATGATTCTTACGAAAATATACGCTCATTTTTTGAAACATCTTTGGAGAAAAACATAGCTTTTTACAACGAATACCACGCCTTAATCGTTTCTCTGGGCAAAGATTATTGTAAACCCACACCAAAATGCACGGATTGTCCTTTAAAAAAATTTCTATAACTTATTTACGCTGATTTATTAGATAGCTCACCGACGGAAACGGCTCAACGGCTCTCTTTAGAACACCTTGCAGATACGATATCGCTACTCCGTAATTTGTGATCGGCACACCTTGGGATTTGGCTTGGACAATACGATTTAAGACCTCTCGACGATTAATCATACAAGAGCCGCAATGAACAATAAGCCGATACTCTTTTAGATTTTCAGGGAAATCGTGCCCTGAATATTTTTCAAATATGATATTTTTGCCCGTATATTGTCTTACCCATCGAGGTATTTTCACCGTGCCTATATCGTCCGCTATCGCATGATGAGAGCAGGCTTCTCCGATCAAAACTTTGTCTCCGTCTTTGAGGTCATCGAAGGTAAAAACACCATCAACGAATGTTCTTAAATCACCCTTATAACGGGCAAACAAGATAGAAAATGTGGTAACTTTTATATCATACGGCACATCTGCACAAACTTTCAGCACCGCCTGCGAATCGGTTATGACAATCTTGGGTTTTTCCGACATATTGTCTATCGCACAGCCAAGTTCTCTTTCTTTCACAACCACCGCAATACAATCGTTATCGAGCAATTCCCTTATCACTTGAACCTGAGGCAATATAAGCCTTCCTTTCGGGGCTTCAAGGTCTATGGGGATAACCAAGACAGCAGACCTTCCGGTCTCAATTAAGTCACCCGCTAAAGTCGGAGGATTAATCCAATCGTCGGGAACATTGGCGATAAGCATCTTTTTCAGGTCAGGTATGCCATCGCCGCTCAAAGAACTGCATAACAGATATTTATAGTTACCGAGTTTTTTTACGAATGATTTAGACGGAATACAGATATCTGTTTTGTTCACAACCACAATAAAAGGGATTTTTTTAGCATCCAGTTGCGATACAATATCTTCTTCATATTTGCCAAAACACTCTGCTTCAACAACCAACAGCGCAAAATCAGCACGATCAAATATCTTTTTTGTCTTTTCTATACGCAAAGCCCCCAATCCACCTTTATCGTCTATCCCGGCAGTATCTATAAACAGCACCGGTCCTAACGGTAACAGCTCTAAAGGTTTCTCTACGGGATCAGTAGTCGTGCCCGCAACATCAGACACAATGGAGACATTTTGTTCCGTAAGAGCATTTAGCAAGGTAGATTTTCCCACATTGCGCCTGCCGAATATCGCTATATGAAGCCTCAACCCTTTCGGGGTTTTCATCATCTGTCATCTCTCCTTTGGCGGATCAAATCCAAGTTTTGAGAAATTTTCCGGTGTGAGTATTTTATCAATCTGTGATTTTGAAGCCAACCTTGAATCTAAAATTATGTTCAACGGGGTTTCGCCTGTTTTTTGCGCTTTGCGAGCAACCGATTCCACAACATCGTAGCCCAATAAAGGCACAAGAGCGGTTAAAAAACCAAAACTATTCTCCACGTTACGACGACACAACTCTTTTTGTACGGAAATATGTTTAATAGATTTTCGGGTAAAAATACCGACCGCTTTTGTCAGTATCGATAACGATTCTAGCAACGCGAAGTTCAAAATCGGCAGAAAAGCATTCAGTTCCAGTTCGCCTCTAGACGCCGATTCCGTGACGATAAAATCGTTGGCAAACACTTTTATGACACACTGCTCTATCATCTCGGGAACGACAGGATTAACTTTGCCCGGCATGATGGAAGAACCTGCTTGAAGCGGTTTAAGTTTTATCTCCGCAATCCCCGCCGACGATAAGATACGCAGATCCGACGCTATTTTTCTTAAATTCACCGCATGAGCTTTAATTATACCCGAAACCTCCACAAACGGATCATGGTTTTGCGTAGCATCAATCAAGTTTTCGCCACGGCTCAAGTTTAGTCTTGTGATCTCACGCAGTTTATCCGTCACCATAAAAATGTAATCCCTCGGAGCGGCAATACCTGTACCGATCATAGTTCCACCGAGATTGACCACCCTTAAGCGTTCACAACACTTAAAAATTCTCCATCTGTCTCTGCCGATAGCGTCTGAGAAAGCGGAGAACGTTTTGCCCAACGTCAATGGCACAGCGTCTTGCGTTTCTGTCCGACCGACTTTCAAGACATCATCAAAATCTTTTTCTTTTTCCTGCAAAGCAGACTGAAACTCTATGATTTCCGCCTCAAGGTTTTTTAATAAAAATATCGCCGCCACTTTCATTGCCGTCGGGTAGATATCATTGGTGGACTGATGCATATTTATATGTTTCAGGGGACTGATTACAGAGTAGTCTCCCTTTTTTTTGCCAAGCAACTCAAGAGCTCTATTGGCTATAACCTCATTCAAGTTCATATTTGTAGATGTCCCCGCGCCGCCTTGCAGGGGATCTACGACAATTTGATTATCGTGGCGGTTTTCGATCAGTTCATCTATTGCTTGAAGTATCGCACCTGATATATCGTCTTTCAGGTAACCGAGTTCTTTATTTGTCAAAGCAGACGCCTTCTTCACAAAACCTAGCGCTTTTATAAAGATCGGTTCTATTTTGTATCCGCTGACGGAGAAATTCTCTATTGCTCGGAGGGTATGAATCCCGTAATAGACGTCTTGCGGGATCTTTTTTTCACCCAAAAAATCTTTTTCGATACGAAAACTCATTTTCACCTACCCTTTTCTCTATCATGTTTAAGAGAATGCCCGTAACCTTTTCCGACGGTTCTGCCTTGACGAAGAATCATTCCCCTAATACAGTTATTACATTTTGACGCCTGCTCGTCTATACATCTCTTGTTTGGGTATATATTATAATGTATTTTGTATTCTTGTGGAGTAAAATTAGGCATTACCACGTTTGCGCCTACACGTAGCGCTTTTTCTCTACCAAACTCATCTATCGTACCTACTGCCGTCGTAGCGGGAATATGCGCCTGCGGACAAACAATACGGGCAAGAGCAATCATCTTCAAAGTAGTCTCAATCATGCCCGATTGAAAATCTTTAAACGGTACTTCGCTACCTGAAATATACGGACCTATCCCGATCATATCCGGCTGATATTTTTGTAACAACATGATATCCTCAACCATATCACCCACCGTCTGATAAGGCACCCCAACCATACACCCCATTCCCACCTGAAAACCGATATCAAACAGATCCTCTATACAACGGATTCTCTCTTTAAATAACGAATCGGGATGCAATTTTTCGTACAGACTCTCGGATGCCGTCTCATGACGAAGCAGATACCTATCCGCTCCCGCATCAAAAAGAGTACGGTATTCGTCTTTTGTTTTTTCCCCAACCGATAAAGTAACCGCAACATCAGCGTTTTTCTTTATTCGCCTGACAATATCCGCCAACAGATCAGTCGTAAAAAAACCGTCTTCCCCGGACTGCATAACCACAGTTTTAATATTGTACGATGCGATTATCAGTGCTTGCTCAACAACATCGTCAGGTTTTATCCTGTACCTATGCTGTTGTTTATTATCATGCCTTAAACCACAATAATTACAGTTGCGTTTACATATATTGGAAAACTCAAACAGACCTCTAAGATGAACCTCATCGCCCATCTGTTCTTTGCGGATTCGATCGGCATTTTCAAATAAAAACGTGTCATCCGACGATTCCAACAGAAACAAAACGTCATCTCGGACAAGATTATCTTTGTTTTTTAGTTTGTTTTCTATTCGTTTTATATCTGTCATATGTATATGTCGCGCTCACCACCCATAATTTTCTCAAGTTGTGCAGAAACTTTATCTGATTTTATATCTTTCATAGCCTCTTTTATTAATGCAAACCCCGCTTTTTTTGTTTCTTCGCTAGCGTAATCGTTTAGGTATTCTGCAAAAGTTAAAACAGCATTAGGAGCACAAAACATTTTT
Organism: uncultured bacterium; assembly: GCA_964522245.1. Lineage (GTDB taxonomy): Bacteria > Auribacterota > Auribacteria > Auribacterales > Auribacteraceae > CAZFUR01. The sequence continues at coordinate 5,431 of CAZFUR010000011.1, forward strand.
ATGTCACCCGGTTTCGCAAGTTCCATAAAATCTAGCCCCGTTCTGCCTCTTCTATAACAACTTGTGCAAAACGATGGCAGATATCCATGGTCTATAACGTCTCTTACGACCTCATCAATCGGTCGCGTATCGCCAAGCGAGAACTGATCGGCATGACCGTCAACGCGCTCTTCGGGAGAAACAAAATACCCGCCCGGATTGGTTTTACTGCCCGCACTTATTTGCGATACACCCAAATCAAAAGCGTCACGGCGCATCTGCGGTGTTTCTCTGGTACTCAAGATCAATCCTGTATAAGGAACACTTATTCTTAATATCGCCAACAGTTTTTTGAAATCTTGATCGGATAGAGGATTGGGCGGATTAGCCGCAACATCAGAGGCATCCGCCGGCTCTAATCGTGGAACAGATATCGTATGCGGACCTAATCCAAACTCTTTTTCCAAATGACGAGTATGCATTCTCAACGCCAGAGTCTCAAATTTGTAATCGTACAGACCAAATAAAACGCCTATACCCACATCGTCTATACCCGCTTGAAAAGCCCTGTCTATCGCTCTTAAACGATATTTGTAGTTGCTTTTTGGTCCACTCACATGCAAACTTTTATACGTATCAAAATGGTATGTCTCCTGAAAAACCTGATATGTACCTATCTGAGCATCTTTGAGCCGTTTGAAATCGTCAACTTCCAAAGGGGCGATGTTAACGTTAACTCTTCTGATGTTTTTGCCTTCACCTCTATTGACCGAATAGACCGTCTCTATCGCATCGAGAACATAATTGAGCCCTTCTTTAGGATAACTTTCCCCCGCAACAATCAAAACCCTCTTTTGTCCTGAATCAATCAGAGCCGCCACCTCCTGCGCAATCTCTTTTTGGTTTAGCACTTTGCGCTTTAATCCTTTATTAGTAGCCCTAAACGCACAGTACAGACACTCATTATTACATAAATTAGATATGTACAACGGCGCAAACAACACCAACCGTTTACCGTATATCTCATCTTTGACAAACCTTGCCGTTTCAAATATTGCATCTAATAGTTTCTTATCTTCTACCATCAATAGTTTAGCAGTATCTTCAAGTGAGACACCTTGTAATTTTCTGGCTTCCTGAAGAATACCGTTTATTTCTTGTTCGGTTGCGGATTTGCTGGCATCTAAAATCTGGAAGATTTCATCTTCATTGATTATTTCGGGGTCTCTTAATCCTTTGTCTTCACCACTCATTTTAAACCTCCTATGTATTAAAAAAAGAAGCACTCCTCACTATACATGTAGAGTGCCTCTTTCGGTATATTGTTTATGAATTTCTTAAAAAATCTTATTTACAGTACTGAGATATTATCACAGGAATATCATCAGGAGTAACCTTGCTGTAAACTTTCTCATCAACCATCACCACAGGAGCCAAACCACAAGTCCCGACGCATCTAGTTGATGTTAAAGAGAACATACCGTCTTCTGTCGTCTCGCCGATTTTTATCTTTAAAAAATTCTCAAACGTATCCAAAACCTTCTGGGCACCCTTCACATAACAAGCCGTCCCAAGACATATGTTTATAGTGTGTTTTCCTACGGGATTAAGCTTAAACAAATGGTAAAAAGTGGCTACTCCATAAATTTTTGAAGTAGGTATCCGCAACCTTTCAGCAACCTCTTCCATCAGGTTTTGAGGCAAATACCCCGCCTGTTCTTGAACTTTATGCAACACACTTATCAGAAAACTCTTTGTATGCTCTTTGCCTTTACACTCCTCAATATAAGCCTCCACCTCGGGACTTAACTTACTGCAATTTTTATCACAACATTTCTTCATATCAAAAAACCTCTTAACTTATATACCTTTTGGGTAATGTTGTTTGTAGTGTGTATGTAAATATTTATGACTCACATCCGATAACGGTTCTCCCAGAAACTCCTTATACAACCGTTGTACGTAAGGATTCTCATGGGATTTCCTGATAGTTTTCTCTTCATCTAGAGAATACAACGCTTTTGCTCTCGCCTTAAGCAATTCCTGATCAAGTGGCATAACGCCCGCTCCCGCATAAGGTTGACCGCCTCCTCCGATACATCCGCCGGGACACCCCATCACCTCAATAAAATGATACGGTGAAGTACCTTTCTCTATCTGTTGCATCAATTTTTTCGCGTTCCCTAAACCGTGAGCAACCGCTACTTTAACTTTGTTGCCCATGATATCTACCTCGGCTTCTTTGACTCCTTTAAACCCCCTGACCGATTTAAAATCCAGATCTATCAAGGTTTCCCCCGTAATTTTCTCATACGCCGTTCTGAGAGCCGCTTCCATAACACCTCCGGTTACACCAAAGATAGACCCAGCACCCGTTGAATACCCCAATATAGAATCAGGCTGGTTTTTTTCCAAATTAACAAAGTCGATTCCATGAGATTTAATCATCCAGACAAACTCACGTGTTGTCGCGACCGCATCGGTATAAGGATTCCCTTTATCATCGGACATCTCGGGTCTTGCCGCTTCGTATTTTTTAGCAGTACAACACATCACGGCAAGATTGAATATTTTATCGGGATTCAACCCTTGTTTGTCTGCGTAATACGTTTTTGTCATCGCCGATACCATTCCCATAGGGGATTTACATGTAGACAGATGGTCTAATATCGTCGGATGAAACTGTTCTATATATTTCATCCATGCCGCAGAACACGACGTAATCATAGGCAAAACACCACCGCCCGTGAATCGTTTGATAAACTCGTTGGCTTCTTCAACAATTGTCAAATCCGCACCAAAAGTCGTATCGAAAACAACATCTACCCCCAACCTTTTGAAGGCTGTGATGATCTGCCCTTCCATATTGTGACCCGCTTCCATACCGAACCCTTCACCGATAGCGGCTCTAACTGAAGGGGCAAACTGAGCAAGCACCGTTATTTCAGGATCAGCAATGGCATCCCAAATTTTCGCCGTATCATCTTTTTCAAGAAACGCCGCCGTAGGACATACGTTTACACACTGTCCGCAACCTGTACAAACCGATTCTTTAAAAGGGATATTAAACGCAGGCATGACCACTGTATCAAACCCTCTATGCGCTTGGCTGATAGCCGATACTCCTTGAATCTCTTCGCAGATTCTCACACAACGCTGACACAATATACATTTGTTAGGGTCACGGATAACAGATTCGCCTGATAAATCTTTTTTGTATCCTTTACGTTCACCTTCAAAATAGCGTTCACGGACACCCATAGCGTACGCTAACCTTTGCAACTCGCAATTACCGTCACGCTCACAAGTCTGGCATTCTTTCGGATGGTTATCCAAGATCAACTCGACAATATCCCTGCGAGCTTCCCTGATAGCGGGAGAGCCTGTTGTCACTTCCATACCTTCCTGAACAGGCGTAGCACATGAAGCGACAAAATTTCTAGCCCCTTTAACCTCAACTATACACACACGGCACGCACCCTCTACACTCAACATAGGATGGTAACATAAACGAGGAACCTTTATCCCTATCTCCTCCGCCGCGTGCATTATAGACGTTCCCTCAGGAACGGTTACCTTTTTTCCATCAATCAACAACTTCACTTTTTTTATCATTGTCATCACCACTTTTTATTCTTTTTCAACAGCATTAAATTTACACACTTCCTGACACATACCGCATTTTATACATTTATCCTGATCTATCTTATGAGGTTTCTTGGGTGAACCCGATATACACTGCACAGGACAAGCCCTGGCACAAGCGGTACAACCTATACAAGCATCCTCTTTTATCGTGTAGCTGACTAAATCAAGACACCTTTTTGCCGTACACTTCTTATTATTAATATGATCTTCATACTCTTGCCTGAAATGTTTTATCGTACTCAATACAGGATTCGGCGCAGTTTGACCCAACCCGCACAAAGAAGCTCGTTTAATCAGGTTACCCAACCTCTCAAGCTTCTCCAGATCGCCTTCTTTTCCTTTACCACCGACAATTCTGGTCAGAATCTCCAACATACGTTTTGTTCCTTCCCTGCAAGGAGTACATTTACCGCAAGACTCGTTCTGGGTAAACTCAAGAAAAAATTTGGCTATATCTACCATACAGTCGTCTTCATCTAAAATAATCATTCCGCCCGATCCCATTATGGAACCTGCCTGCGCCAAAGAATCGTAATCGACTATCGTATCAAGATATTTTTCAGGCAAACATCCACCCGAAGGACCACCCGTTTGTACGGCTTTGAATTTTTTCCCGTTTATTATCCCGCCACCGTTTTTATAGATTATATCTCGTAACGTTGTACCCATAGGGACTTCAACCAACCCTGTCTGATTGATCTTGCCTGCCAAAGCAAACACTTTTGTTCCTTTAGATTTCTCTGTGCCGACACTGGCAAAATATTCAGGTCCGTCATTTATAATCACAGGGATATTAGCCAACGTCTCCACATTATTTATCATAGTAGGGCATCCCCACAACCCTTGAGTCGATGGATACGGCGGACGAGGACGAGGCATTCCACGAAGCCCTTCGATAGAATGGATCAGCGCCGTTTCCTCACCACAAACAAACGCTCCCGCACCTAGCCTCAACTCAATATCAAAATCGTATCCCGAACCTAAAATGTTCTTACCCAGAAAACCGCCTTTTCTGGCAAGTTTTATAGCGTTCTCCAACCGCTTTATAGCCAAAGGATACTCGGCACGAATATATATGTACCCTTTGTTAGCACTGATACAGTATCCACCTATCGCCATACCTTCCAATATCGAAAAAGGATCGCCCTCCAACATGCTTCTATCCATGAACGCACCCGGGTCACCCTCATCGGCGTTACAGATTATATACTTTGGTGAACCTTGCGCTTTACGAGTATTATCCCATTTAATCCAAGTAGGAAAACCACCGCCGCCTCGACCACGCACACCCGACTTTTTAATTTTGTCAATGACGGATTCAGGAGTTTCAGAATCAAACACCTTCGCAAGAGCCTCAAAACCGTTGTAATGCAAATATTCATCCAAACTCTCAGGATCAACAACACCACAATTCTTTAACGTCATCCTAAGCTGATGATTAAAATAATCAACATCGCCATACAAATCAAAAAAATGGTTGTTCCCTTTCTCCAACTTTACAACCAACCTATTCACAATCTTCTTTTTCATTATGTGTTGATCGATAATCTCATCTAAATCACTCTGTTTAATGTTCCCATAAAAAACCCTTTCGGGGAAAATGTAACATGCACAAGAAAGATTCTGATTCCCTCCAGCAGCGACTCCCATACACAACCCCTGAGCCACTTTCACCTTCTCGCTCAACCCTTTGTCCTTCAATTTCTTAAGAAAAGTGTCTACAAGTTTTTGTGTGGTTTTTCCATCATCTCGACCACAGAAAACAAACTCGTTAGTATACAATTTATCGGTCTTTTTATCGAGAATCATATCCACGACCGGACCGGATTGACCTTGTACGTGAGACGTGAATATCTCAAACGCTTTTTTCGGGGTTACATGACCGTACTTGACGGGAATCTCACCCGGTTTAAAAATCCCTACTATCGGCTCACTACTGCAATGCCCCGTACACCCTGTACGACGCAACTGTATGTCGGAGCGTCCCGATGCTTTTATCATTTTTTTGAACTCTGTGTACACATCCTGCGCACCGGAGGCATTTTCACAAGTAGCCGACCCCACTTGAATCTTGATTTTATCGAAGTAACCGTTTTTCTTTAATCGGTCAATCGATTTTTCTCTAATCTTAAAATACTCTTCCAAAATAGATTTATTACTCACTTTAATCACTCACTTTAATTTTTATGTTTCTGTTCTAACCTTTATGTTTACTAAAATAGGATAACGACTCCAATTTATCCGTAAAATCAACGCTTCTTACCATTACGTTTTCTGGAACTCTTAAACGCCTTTGTGTAAAATTCAATATCGATTTTATTCCCGCATCCAAAACCGATTCCAAAACCGATTCGACCGCTTCATCGGGCACGGCAAGAATCGCTATAGTAACCTCCTTCTCTTTGATTATTTTTTTAGCTTCTTTTATTGAATAACATCTTTTACCGTGAAAAAATTTGCCGATTTTATCGTCATCCGTATCAAATACTCCCTCAACAACGTATCCTCTTTCCTCAAACCCTCGAAACCCCAATAAGGCACGCCCTAAATTACCCGCTCCAAAAATAGAGATCCTGTTGTGAGTGGAAACACCCAAAACCTTGCGCAAACTAGCGTGCAATGCCTCTACATCATAACCTTTCTTGCGTCTGCCAAACCGCCCAAAATAAGAAAGATCCTTCCTTACTTGCGTCGGATTTAAACCAAGCCGATAAGCAAGCTCTTTTGATAAGACAACTCCCTCGCCTTCATCCATTAACCGACTCAACTGTTTCACATATAAACTCAATCTTTTGATCGCGGCACTGGGGACTCTGTTCATGTTATATTTACTCTACTATCCTTATCGGATACTTTTTTACATTTATTATTATAATTATTAAAAACAAATATTATGTGCTATTTTTCACATCTTCTAATGTGAATATAATCACATAACCATTTCAGTAAGTCAATATTTTTTTTAATCTATTAAATCTGAGGCTAACTTTCGTGCGTAAATGCCAAGTTGTGGATCGCGAGCACCCATCAGAACAACCGTATCCCCCGCAACAAGTTCAGGTTTTATTATCGCCGATAACCGATCAAAATCAGAGACATACAGCGCATCCATTGAATGTTTATTTAGGTCATCTACAAGATCTTTTGAGTGGATAGACCTATCCGCCGAACCACCGGCATCATAGATATCCATAAAATATATCTTGTCTTGCGGACTCAAAGAATCTGATATCGCTTGAGAAAATTCTTGCCGGAAACGGATCATCGGTGAATATCCATGGGGTCTAAAAATAAAAAATATTCGGTTGGAATGTTTTTTTAAAGTAGATAAGGCGTTGAAAATTTTTTCAGGGTTATGAGAGAAATCATCGTAAATACGTACCCCGTTTTTTTCTTTGACCAATTCAAGGCGACGTTTCATTCCTTTAAATTCAGCCAACCCCGCCACGATAGAATCCGCCTCCATGCCGATAGCCGTAAGCAATGCCACGGTACTGATTGCGTTGTATATGTTATGATAGCCCGCAACAGATAACCTACAAAATATTCCGTTCAGATAAAACTCGCTTCCATTTGGTGTAAGTTTTATTTGTTCCGCAACAAAATTTGCCGATTTTTTTATACCGAAAGTCAAAATATTTTTGTTTTTTAGTTTTTTGAGAAGCGTTGCCGTAAAAGGACAATCCGCATTTACAATTAACGTATCACTACATTGCGAACAAAATTTGCCGAATATTTCCATCAACTCATCAAGCTCTTTGTGGTCAAGAGATATATTCGTTAATATCGCATGGCTAGATTGATACAAAACGGGGCTACCGTCACTCTCATCCACCTCGGCGACCATGACAGGTGCGGCAGATAAGTCAGGCATAGGATACTCTGCACAAAAATCATCACCGCAATAGTATAGATGTGGATATTTCAAATACCGCAACACCGTTGATAACATACCGACAGTAGATGTTTTACCACTTGTCCCCGCAACAGCGATCCCTTGGGTTTCATTAAATAGGTCTGCCAACATTTGCGATCTGGTTACGACAGGTATTTTTAGTTTGATCGCCTTTTTCAGATCAATGTTATCCGGCTCTATCGCCGCAGAAACAACCACTTTGGATATATTTTTATCTATAAAAACACCGTCTTGGGGAAAAACCTGAATACCGACAGCGTTCAATCTGTCTAGCATAGGATGAACATCAACAGAACCGTAACACCTGTCAGACCCGCAACACTGCGCACCTGTCTCTTTTAGCAAAAGAGCCAGACGACTCATACCCGTCCCGCAAATCCCGATAAAATAATATCTCATAATGTTCGATTTTTTTAAATGGTTTCTATTGATACCAATTGTAATTTATCATATACTCGCCTTAGAGAAGAAGTAAAATCGCTACAAAATAATTTTAGGGGTTGATATGGCAAAATCCGGTGGAGTTACAATCATTGAAGCTGTCAAAGCTCTGAAAAAAATGGGGTTTGATAGTGTAGGACGCCAAACACTGCGTCAATACGAACAGGCAGGACTTCTTACACCTATCCGAAAAAAAAACAAGTACCGCATATACAGTTATGAACAGATAGACCGTCTGGAACTTATCTTGACCATGCGGGGGCTAAACTTCTCCATTATCGAAATTAAAGAGATTTTCGACTACTGGGATACCACAAACACAATCTGTATGGATGTTTTTAAACATGTTCGAGACGGCGGGGAACTGGACGAGGAACTTAAACGTAAAGCCCAAGTCGTAAAAAACGCTTTTCAAGAACAGATCGGGTTTATTCGTAACAGAATCATAGATAAACTCCAAAAAGCAGTCGCACTGATGGAAGTTAGAATCGATAAAGAAAAACAAAAAGTAGAACGACTTGAAAAAAGTTGCGAAACTATCGATGAAATTACAGAATATATAAAAAATCACGACCCAAGCTAAAAGATAATCCAACCCTCTAGCAAGATTTCTGTTTTTTGAAGAAAATCTGTGTGCATTGTCTTTTATTTTCCGCTCACCATCGGAGACCTGTAATCCAATTTTGGCGGTCTTACGCTGATGATTTTTCTGCGGTTAGACTTGATATAATCCGGTGTGTTATCTTCCATACATTGCCTATAATCAACATACCTATTTATAGCAACCCCCATGAATCCGGGTTTATCCAGATAAGTTTCTATCATTGCCTTTATCTCTTTTTCCATATCATGTATGTATTGACCGCTGGATCTGGAATCGTACAAATCTTTATCCGTTATAGGCTGTTGACCGACAAATACTTTTTTCCCTAACTTGGTAGCGTACACAATCTCTTTTTTCACAGACTTGCGTGACTCGGTTTTCTCTACGGCAAGATAATCTACCACATCTATCAGATGCATGTTTATATGAGCTTTTTTCCCGTTAAACAATACTTT
>CAZFUR010000012.1:0-12195 GCA_964522245.1 uncultured bacterium
TTGAACCTGTAATCGGTCTTGAGGTACATGTTCAATTAAATACCGAATCGAAACTTTTTTGTTCGTGTCCGACTGAATTTGGGGCGGAGGCTAACACGCAGGTTTGTCCTGTTTGTCTTGGGCATCCGGGGGTATTGCCGGTACTGAATAAAAAGGCGATGGAGTACGCTATCATGTGCGGATTGGCTCTGAATTGTTCGATTTCATCTTTCAGTAAATTTGATAGGAAAAACTATTTTTATCCGGATTTGCCTAAAGATTATCAGGTATCGCAATTCGATAAACCTATCTGCGGGAAAGGTCATCTTACCGTTCTAATTGATGGTGAAGAAAAAACTTTTGGGATAACCAGAGCACATCTAGAGGAAGATGCAGGTAAACTGATCCATTCTGATACGGGCGGCAACAGCGGAGTCGATTTCAATCGAACAGGTATCCCGCTTCTTGAGATAGTTAGCGAACCTGATATTCGGACTCCCGAAGAAGCTTATGCTTATCTGCAATCTTTAAAAAGTATTATCCGTTACCTTGGTGTTAGCGATTGCAATATGGAAGAAGGAAGTTTGAGGTGTGACGCTAACATTTCTGTTCGCCCTAAAGGACAAGCTAAATTCGGTACAAGAACGGAAATTAAGAACTTAAACTCCTTTAAGGGAGTACAAAAAGCGTTGGAATACGAGATAGAGAGACAGATTGATCTGATCGGCGACGGTGGAACGGTTATACAGGAGACGCGGTTGTGGGACGCAGATAAAAACCAGACGTTTTCTATGCGCTCTAAAGAACAGGCGCACGATTACCGCTATTTCCCCGAACCTGATCTGGTTCCGATGGTGAACGATAAAAGCTATATCGATAAGCTCAAGTCTGAATTGCCGGAGTTGCCATATCCACGTATGCAGAGGTTCATCAAGCAATATGGGTTGCCACGTGACGTGGCGGATATCCTCACAAGCGATAAAGATATGGCGGATTACTTTGAACAGTCCGCTAAAATTTGTACCGATTACAAAACAGTATGTAACTGGATTTTGTCTGAATTGCTGAAAGTGGTCAATGAACAGAAAATATCTATCACGGAATGTAAGGTGACACCTGAAAAACTAGCAGGTATGTTGCAGATGATAAAAGAGGGGACTATCAGCGGTAAAATCGCTAAAACCGTTTTTACGGAAATGCTCAATTCCGATAAAACTCCGCAACAGATAGTAAAAGATAAAGGGTTGGTTCAGATAAGTGACGTGGGCGAATTGCAGGGAATAGTCGATCAGGTGATAGCTTCTAATCCCAAAGCCGTTGATGAACTGAAAGGCGGTAAGGATAAATCGCTGATGTTCCTTGTGGGGCAGGTTATGAAGGCTACCAGAGGCAAGGCTAATCCGCAAATGGTAAACGAGTTGTTACGTAAATCAATACAATGAAAAAAATCAGAATTCTACTGGTTGGCTTAATATTTGTCACAGGTTTTCTTTTGCGCTTTTATGGGGTGGGTGTGGAGAGTTTTTCTGTTGAAGAAGCGGTCAATTTCTCAATAATTACCCAGCCTGATGTTGTCTCGGTTTATGAGAAGGTTATCGAACAAAAAGGTGCTCAACCTTGTTTTTATCTGATGGGGCATTTTTGGGCAAAACTGTTGCCACCGACCGAAAAGTGGTTACGATTGTTATCTGTAATCGCGGGATCGTTGGTTTTGTTGGTTGTTTATTTTCTGGCGAGAAATTTTTTGTCGGTTGGAGTATCTTTGGGTGTGACCTGTTTTGCCTGTTTCTCCGATTATCTGATAGACATTAGTCGAGGGTTTACTTATCAAGCGGTATTGTTGCTCTTTATCTGTGTCAACGCAATGGTCTTTTTTAGAATGAACAGAAAACCTGTCGGGAGGTTTTTTGTATGGTTGTTTATTTTGTCGGGGGCGTTGGCGGTAAACACTCATTCTGTCGCTTGGGGGTATTTGATTGTACAGTTTTTGCTAACTTCGTTTTTCCATGTAGACAAAACATGTTTATCTTTTAAGCGGTATTTGTCTTACTTTGCGGTCATATTGATGTTTTCTATTCAAAACATAATAATCACGTTTAGTCGTTTATTTGATATTGTTTGTGTACACACGACTCTTGTTTGCGAAAGTTTTTGTGCAAACTTTCTTTTGCGGATACTTTTTGGCGGCGGAATCCGATTTTTGGATAGGTTTTGGATTTTAGGAATAATTTTTGTAACGGGATTTTTTTGTTACCTTTTTTTTGTTATTGCGTTTCGCAAGAGGTTTTTTGGTTTTTTTCTGAAAAACCGCTACCTTCTATACTGTGTTTGGTTTTGTGTGGGGCAGACGGGATTTGCTCTGATCGGCTCTTATTTATCATGCGGTTTTTTTTGCGGTAGAGGGGCTATTTTGTCTGTGGTTATTTTTATTTATATCATAGTTTGTGCAGGCATTTTTTGTTTGAAAAGGACAAAATATTTTGTTCTTGCGGGATTGATATTTATTAATATTTTTTCTTCGGGATATTCAATTTCGCCCGATTTTAAAAGCGCTGCCGAGTGGATCGGCAAAGATGTCGGTCGGGACGATATCATTGTTTGTTTCGATTTGGGTACGGCGCAGATATTAAATTGTTACGGATTAGAGAAAAAACGAAAAATTTATCTGTCTCCCAAAATTTCCCCTAACCAATTGTACGAGATACTCAAAAACAGCGGGGAAAATATCTGGGTGGTATCTGTACATAATAGGTCGGAAGAGTTATTTATGAAAGGCTATAGATGTATCAAGAGTTTAAAAAAAACGGGTGATAGGTTTATTTGTGTATACAATTATAGATTAATAAAATAGGGAGGTTGTATGGCGGATCCATTTTACGAACTGGTCGATATAATGAAAAAACTCAGGGCTCCGCACGGGTGTCCGTGGGATAGAGAACAGACTCATCAGTCGATAAAAAAATATATACTGGAAGAAGTCTACGAATTTATGGAAGCGGTCGACGAAGACGATCCTGACAAAATGGAAGACGAGCTAGGTGATCTTTTGTTCCAAATATTGTTTCACAGCGAAATTGCGCAAGAGAAAGGTTTTTTTGATATAAATGATGTTGCCAGAAAATCGTCTGAGAAAATGATCAGACGCCATCCTCATGTGTTTGGAGATAAGAAAATAGATACTCCGCAACAGGTTATAAAACAATGGGACTCTATAAAAAAAACCGAACATAATCATCGTCATAGAAACTCTATATTAGACGGAATCCCAAAACAGATGCCCTCTTTGGTTAGGGCAAGCAAAGCGCAAAAGAAAGTCGCCAAGGTTGGGTTCGATTGGGAAAATACGGAGCAGATTATAGATAAAATCCACGAGGAACTGGAAGAAACAAAACAAGCTGTGAAAAGTGGCGACAGGAAACATATCGAAGAGGAAATAGGCGACCTTATTTTTGCGGTGGTTAACCTTGCTAGGTTTTTGAAATTTGATGCGGAAGACCTGTCAAGAAAATCTGTAGATAAGTTTATCAAACGATTTAAACAGGTCGAAAAAGAATTGAACGATAACGGTAAATCCCTTGAGGAGTCTACTCTGGAAGAGATGGACGCTATCTGGAACAAAAATAAAGAAAAATTTGGCGGGTGACCGACTATTTTAGGTTGCGGAAATATCGGTATTTGCCCCACAACCCGCGCTGATGTTTTTTCGCATCGTTTTCAGATTGGATAAAACGTTTTCTGTATTCTTGATTGAACGGAAAAAATAGGTATGCCAATCCGTAACCTTGTTCGATTATTTCTTGGTTCAATAATTTTCCGTCAGGTAGATGAACATACGCTAGAATCCTGCCGTATTTATCGTATCTGTGTAGATCAAACTCAAGCGTCACGGTTTTTTTCTCGCAGGCTAGTTTTGTGAATAGGCACGATTCCCTCGCCATGACTTGGATTTTTTTAGGTGGGATATTTGATCTTCTCGCATCTCGGAAAAGTTTATCGCATTCGTATAATTCAGGTGTATCTATGCCTATGAGGCGGACTTTTTTTCTGTTGGCGAGCATTATTGTGTCACCGTCAATAACTTTCTTGACGTAGGCGGATTCAGTATCGTTTTTGGTGAGTTGTCTTTTTTCTGCGAGAGTTGTCTTATCGCCATCAACAACTTTTCCGACATAAACAGTTCCAGTGTCATTTTTCGCAAAGTTTTTCCAGATATATTTATATAGACCCGTTCTGTACGGTATCAAAACGACCAAAATAATCAGTAATAACCAGCGTTTCATAAAAACACCTTTTGTTATGAAACAAACCTTCTCTTTTTCCTTAGAAAAGACGGTATATCAAGATTACTTCCTTTGTAGACGGTGGGGTCGCTTTTCTCAAAAAACTCGTTTTTATCTTGTGATGACCTTTTTTCCATCGAACTTGATGAGGCGGTAGTGATCGCTACAAGTTCGTCGTCCATATCTTCGTTTTCCAGAGAATATTTTTCCGATTGTTCGTCGAATATTTCTTCCGGTTCCTGTTTTTTGGGGATCGGTTTTGTGACAATTTTTTCTTGAGGTGGTTCTTCTTGAGGTTCAGGTTCGGTGGTGTTTTCGATCGGAGGCGGTGTCGGTGCGGGTTGTGTAAAAGGTTGGGGCGTTTTTTGTTTGCCGGTTGCTAAACCGGTGGCTATGAGTGTAACTTGTGCTTTGTCTTTTAGTTCTTGTTGTAAGATGGTGCCTATGATGATGGTTGCGTTGTCATCGGCGATCTCATGTATTGAGCCGATAGCATTGTTCACTTCGTATAAAGATAGATCCGGTCCGCCGATGATACTTATTAAAATACCGGTTGCGCCGTTCATCTCTTTTGTTTCCAGCAGAGGGCTGGCGAGTGCCGCCTGAATCGCTTTGGCGGCTTTGTCTTTGCCGGATCCTTCGCCGAATCCGATTACCGCTCCGCCTCTTATAGATAAAACCGTGCGGATATCAGCAAAATCAAGATTGATCAAACCGGGTTGAATGATTACTTGTGAAATCGATTCTACGGCTTGAAATAGTATTTGATCGGTGAGCCTGTACGCTTCAAACAGGGGTGTGTCTTGACTGATCATATTGAAAAGTTTGTCGTTGGGTATACATATTATGGTATCAACCTGTTCTCTGAACTCTTTCAGTCCCTGATTCGCCTGATTCATTCTTTTTTTGCCTTCAAAAGTAAACGGTTTTGTGACTATCCCTACGGTCAGTACACCCATATCTCTAGCTATCTGAGCGACTACCGTGGCGGCTCCGGTGCCTGTACCGCCTCCGAACCCTGCGGTGATAAAAATGATGTTTACATCGTCGAGCATTTCCGTGATAAGTTCTTTATCATCAAGTGCTGCTTGTCTGCCAAGCTCAGGATTTCCACCGGTACCCATTCCTCGGGTAGTTTTTTTGCCGATCTGTATTTTTTCTTGTGCAATCGATTTTGTAAGAGACTGGATATCGGTGTTTATTACGGCAAAATCGACTCCGTCAATACCCGATTCCGCCATATGGTCGACAGCGTTTCCGCCGCCGCCACCGACGCCGACTACCTTTATGCGGGCAACCTGTTTGTCGACTTCTTTGAACGTTAACATGTTTTTCCTCCGGTTAAAAATATTTCTTTATCATGTTTTTCATTGTTTGCGCGATTTTTAAAAATTTGTTCTCACCGTTTAAAACGACATACCCCTGTTCTCTCAAGTGTTCCCGCCCATAAAGCACAAGCCCGATTCCCGTCGAAAAGACAGGGCTTTGAAAGTTCTCCGTTAGTCCGGGCATATCATTAGGGATACCCAGTCTTACGGGGACATGAAAAATCTTGTGAGCTAATTCCAATGTGCCCGGCACAAGCGATGCCCCGCCCGTCATTACGATGCCTGAACCTATCTGGTTGGCACAACCGATCTTATCAATCTCTATTTTCACTATCTCAAGTATTTCAGATAACCTTGCTTCTATCACTTCCGCCAAATCTGTGCGGAGTATACTGCGTGCGGGGTAGCCGAATGTACCGGGTAAAATAAATTCCTCGTTTTCTGGTACCAGTGAACTTAAAGCGCAACCGAACTTTGTTTTTACGTCCTCCGCTTTGGGATTGGGGATATTAAACCTTATTTTTATATCGTTTGTGATATGATCGCCGCCTATGGCAAGCACTCCTGTATGACGCATAGCCCCATCAATATGTAGAGCGTAATCGGTCGTTCCGCCGCCTATATCTATGAGCACCACTCCGGACTCTTTTTCGGTTTGGGTTAAAGTAGCTATGCTGGAGGCTATCGGTTGTAATATAATGCCTACGACATCTACCCCCGCTTCGTTTATGCTTTTTACGATGTTCTGAGCCGACGATACTGCTGCGGTTATGATGTTTACCACCGCTTCAAGACGTACACCCATCATTCCTCGCGGATTGAGTATTCCGTCTTCTCCGTCGACAATGTATTCTTGGGGAATAACCTGTATTATCTCTCTTTCCATCGGTAGCGATATTGCTTTTGCGGCATCTACTACTTTGCGCATATCTTCGTCGGTGATACCTGAGTCGCCTTTGTGTACGGGCACAATTCCACGGCTGGTGATATTTTGTATATGTCCACCGGCGATACCGGCAAAAACGGAATTTATCTCTACACCGGAATTCTCCTCCGCCGATTCTACAGATTGGATTATCGCTTCCACCGCTTTATCGACGTTGATTATAACCCCTTTTCTCAATCCTTGCGACGGAGCGTGCCCTATACCTAGAATATGAATCTCATCGCCGATCTCTTCAGCGACGACGGTACATATCTTTGTTGTGCCGACATCAAGACCGATAAGAATGTTTTTTGATTTTCTGCCTATCATCTAATTCCTGAAAGTTAACGGTACATTTTCAAACCTTAAATCTACTGAAGCTACTAAAATCTTTTTACGGTTGATATTGTCATATATCTTGCATAATTTCTCCAAACGATAATCAAAATCGTTGTTGCCTAAGACAATTCTGCTACCGGAATATGTCTCAAGAACAACATTATCAGGATGGCTGACATCTATATATTTTATGTTTAACCTTTTGTTTACCGGACTGTTGGAAACCGATCTTATTGTCTTTAGAGCAACATCTATTTTCTTTCCGTTCAGTTGGTCTCCAAAACCTATGACCGATATGTCTAACCCGTTGACTATCGGCAGGGATCTGTCTTGGTGACGGCTCATTTTAGCCAAAACTACCCCGTCTTCGTCAACATAAAAATAACAACTTTTTTTTATCTGAAAAACAGGAGTTCGCTCGTAGACACGGATTATTATGGAATCAGGCAGGCATTTTGTTATTTTTACATATTTTATATTGGGGAATTTTGCCAACTGTTGCGCACATACTTTTAGGTCTAGATTGAATATGTTGTGTCCCAATTTTAAACCGATGGTATCTGTTATTTCTTCTTTCGTTACGGTGATATTGTTTTCTATACGGATATGTTTTACGTTGAACGACTCGTTTGTGGTAACGTATTCATACAACATGACTCCCAAAAAGGAGAGTGATGTCAGAAATAAGCAGATTATAGAACCGTGAAAAAGAATTTTTAGAAAATCTTTTGCCCCAAAACGACTCTTCTTTACATTTAGGTTAATGTAATACCGATTCCGTTTTCGGACGGATCGTTTGTTTTTTAACGGGTTGCCTCTTCTCATATCTTTTAGCTCCAAATTTTTATTTCCAATTCAAGACGTACCCCTGTTGTTTTCTCTACTTCGTCTTGAATAAATTCTATCAGGTTTAAAACATCGCTAGAGGTTGCGTCTGCGTCGTTTATGATAAAATTAGCGTGTTTATTTGAGACTGTCGCCCCGTTGACTCGTTTGCCTTTTAACCCTGATTGATCTATCAGTTCACCGGCGGATAGGTTATCGGGATTTTTGAACACGCAACCTGCGTTTTTTCCTTTTGGAAAACGATTTTTTCTTTGATGCTCTATATCTTTAATCTTTTTCGATACGGTCGATTTATCGGATGGGGTTAGCTGGATTATCGCTTCGGTGATAATTTCTCCGTTTGAGAATGGATTTGTTCGGTAACTGAAAGACAGATCGTCTTGCTTGTATTTTTTTAATGAGCCGTCGGGGGTTATAACGGTAACTTCTCTGAGTATATTGCCCATGCTATTGCCAAACGCTCCGGCATTTGATGCTATCGCTCCGCCTAGTGAGGCGGGTATTGCGCTCAGCCATTCTATACCCGATAGTCCCCATCGAGCACTCAATATAATCAGTTTTTTCAGGGAAACCCTAGACCCGACGCTCAACTTACCGTCGCCTAACTCCTTTATGGAATTGAACGGTTCTCCGCTTAGGCGAATCACTACCGAGTGGATATCTTTGTCTTCGGCTAGGATATTTGTCCCGAACCCTAAAATTTTTAGGTCTATCTGTTCTTGCGAACAAATTTTTACTATTTCTCGGAGCCCTTCATAAGAATAAATATCACAAAACAGGTCTACCCGACCGCCTATCTTAAAACTTGTGTAATCCGATAGTGGTACGTTGGTCATCAGATACAGATCGTCGGGATTTTCATTAAAAAAGTCTGTAATCTTGTCATAACTATTGCATGTCATCATAATTTTCCAAGTATCCCTTAAATTTTTTGGCTAGAGTACCGATACTCCCTGCACCCATAAATATGACCAAATCATCTTTTTTGACCATATCTTTCAGGTGATCGATAATCTCGCTCATTTTTGGTATATAAACTATATTTTTGTCTCGCTCTTTGATTGTTTCCAAATAAACATAATTTCCGTCTATTCCGTCAATAGGGGGTTCAAATGCGGAATAGATATCGGTGAGTACCAGATAATCGGTTTTGCGGAAAGATTTTGCCAGATATTTTGATATGTTCTTCGATCTTGAATATCGGTGTGGTTGAAAAACGGCTATGATTCTGCCTTTGTGCCATTGTGAGACGGATTCCAACATAAGTTCTATTTCCGTCGGATGATGTGCGTAATCTTCTATTATCCGTATCCCTTTGACGATACCCCATTGTTGTGCTCTGCGTTGTACACCTTTAAAAGATTGTGCCGCCGTTTTGATATCATCTACCGATATGCCAAGCTCCAGTGCGGTAACCATTCCCGCAAGAAAGTTATCCAAAAAAATGTTGCCGGGGATAGAAAAATTAATTTCAGATACCGTTTCGGTTCCTTTTTTAACGGTAAAATTTGTACCGTCGGGCAGATATTTTATAGATTGGGGGGGGATGTGATACGTATCGGGTTTGCCGAAAGTAATAATCTCTTTTGTGGCGGAACGTTTTATATACGGTAAAACAGTGTCGTTGGCGTTTACGATGATTTTTTTTGACGTCTTTTTTGCCAGAGCGCAATATTGATCAATCATATTGGACGATGAACCGTAAAAATCGATATGGTCATCGTCGGTGTTTAGCAAAAGAAGAATATTGGGGGAAATTAGTTGCATGGATCCGTCGGATTCGTCTGCTTCCGTTATTACCCAGTCGCCGTTTTGCAGGGTAACGTTGCTGTCGTAATTTTGCATGATTCCGCCTGCCAGAGCGGTAGGTTTTTTGCCTGCGCAATCTAGCATCCATGCCAATATGGATACGGTTGATGTTTTGCCGTGCGAGCCTGTTACGGCGATCGTATTTTGTCGGCGCAAGGTTTCGGCAAGTAAGTTGCCTCGCAAAATTGTCTCAATTCCTTTTTCTTTTGCTTCTTTCAGCTCGCAGTTTTCCTTATCTATTGCAGAGGAGATAACCAGACAATCGCAATCTCTCAAATTTGACGGGTTGTGTCCTATATCTACATTGATTCCCATCTTCGCGAGTCGATCGGAGAAGACAGAACCATATATATCCGAGCCTGTAACCTGCGCTCCGTTATGATGAAGATACGCAGCTATGGCACTCATCCCGCATCCTCCAATTCCGACAAAATGGTATTTTCTGTTTTTCACAATCCGACCGTCTCCATTATGGTTTTGAACATATGTTTGCCTGCTTCAAGCGGTATTGATTTTTTATATGCCGTTCTCATATTTTCCAAAACAGTTCTGTTTTTATAATAAAACCTTATTTTTTCAGCCACGGTTTCAGGTGTACAGTTTTTCTGTTCAACCAGATCTATCGCCCCGATTTTCTCGAAAACCTGAGCGTTCTTTAACTGATGATTATCCGTTGCGTGCGGATACGGTATAACCATTGCCGGAATACCGGCGTTAGCAAGTTCCGCAAGTGTTCCCGCTCCCGCTCTGCAGACAGACAGATCGGTAACCGCGTATATTTCTCCTATATTCTCCGTAAAACCGATACATAAATGATCGAATCGCTCTTTTTTATACTCATCTTTCACTGATTCAAGATCATATTTCCCACATATGTGTATAAACTTTATTTCTCTTTTCAAGTCGGAGAGGTTTTTTAATATCTCTCCCGTCCATTTGTTAAATATCACCGCTCCTTGGCTTCCTCCTAGAATCAGAACGGTGAATTTTTTATCCGTTCCTTCAGGGGTAACGATTTTTTTTGCAGTGTTTCTGATCGGTATTCCCGTGAAAACCAGATTGTCCCTGACCTTTTGCTCCCAAACATTGGCAGGTGTTTTAATGCCTACGAATATTTTTTTTGCGTATTTGGCGAGAAGTCGGTTTGCCTTGCCGGGAACGGTGTTTTGTTCGTGGATAAATATTTTTTTTCCACACAACAGGCTTGCCAGCAAAGGAGCGACCGAGACGTATCCGCCAAACCCTATCACAAGATCAGGTTTCTCTTTTAAAATTATTAACAAAGATCGAAAAAAATCTAGTACCAAATATAAACAAAAAATTAATGTGTGAAACGATACCTTTTTTTTTAGTCCGACCGCTTTTAGGCGGTATCTGTCAAAAAGCCAATCTTTTTTGTATGCCGAATCTCTTCCGGTGACCCAGAAAAAAAATTCTATTCTATCGTCCACACTTTTTACCGCTTCAAAAAAACCTATCGCCGGAAACAGATGCCCGCCGGTTCCCCCTGCGGCGATCCCTATTTTCATGATTGCCTGACCAATCTCTTTTTTACGATTTTTGGTTGCCGTTCTTTCTTTTTTACAATGTTTTTTGTAGGGTTATTATTTACGTTTACCCCGATATTAAGCAAAATCCCTATACAGGTCAGATTAATCAGCAGATTCGATCCGCCGAAACTCAAAAAAGGTAATGGAATCCCTTTTGTCGGTATAGAGCCTGTTACTACGGCGATGTTTATAAGAGCTTGAATGCAAATCGTCAACGTTATTGCCGTAGCCAGTAGTTTCCCGAACGGGTCACGGCATCTGTAAGCTATTACTAACCCTGATACGAAAAGTATGAAAAATAACAAGACAATCAGGCTTGTGCCTATCAGACCGAGCTCTTCACCTATGATGGCGAAGATGAAATCGGTGTGGGCTTCCGGCAGATAAAAGAGTTTCTGCATTCCTTTGCCTAATCCGACCCCCGTTAGACCGCCTGATCCTAACGCTATGAACGATTGGATTATCTGAAACCCCGACCCTCTAGGGTCTTTAAACGGATCTATGAATGTCATTATTCTTTGCATACGGTACGGAAACATTATCACCAGAAAATATAACGATACTGCCCCTGTCGCTATGAACAAAACAAAATATCCCACCCGCATACCGCCGATATGAAAAATGAGCAGTGTTACGCACGCAAGCAGTGCCGTCGTTCCCAAATCGGGTTGCTGAAGTATCAGGACAAGTATCAATCCTATCAGCATTGAGGGAAATAACAGGCTTTTTAGAAAATTGCCGACGGTATCTTTTTTTCTGCTTAGCACGTCTGCCAAATAAATGATAATCGCCAATTTCGCAAGCTCTGACGGCTGAAATCTGATCGGTCCGAGTTTAAGCCAGCGTGTCGCACCGCCTGCGGTGTGACTTAACGATGTACACATTGTCAAGACAAGTAATCCGATTGCGCAGAAAATCAAAGCGAACGAAAACACTCTCAAAAAACGGTACGGAAAATATGAAAAAATCAGTAGTGATAGAAAACTGATTCCTATCCATATCAACTGTTTTTTTAGATAGAAATTCTCGTCCCCAACCGTCTCTTGCGCAACGATACCGCTGGTGCTGTATATCATAACTACACTGATTGCCACTAAAAGCAATACGCTAATAACAAGTCCTGCCAGAAATTTTTTCAT
>CAZFUR010000012.1:12205-14398 GCA_964522245.1 uncultured bacterium
TTTCATTTCTTCTAAAAGAATATTCTGAAAGATTTTTTCATAGTTTATTCAATTGGTATTTTAATCTTTTCTCCCACTGCGAGTTGAGTATTTCTTGTAATTTCGTTTATTCTGCATAAATCATCTACCGTGATATCGTATTTTTGAGCTACTCTCCAGACGTTATCGCCACGTTTTACGGTGTGTATTGCGTAGGTTGTTGTCTGTTTTACTGTCGATGCGGGGAGAGGTTTATAATCGACAGGTTTACGTTTCGATCTGGCGACAACCTTTGCCGGCTTTGTCTTTTTGATCGGTTTTCTGACTAATTTAATCGGTTTTGGAGACACCGATTTTGCGTCGACGGGAATCCTGATCCTTTGTCCGACCCTTATTATGTCGCCGTCTTCTAGATTGTTAAACGCAATAAGTTTTCTTGGTGATATGCCGTATGCTCTGCTTATAGCGTATAAAGTTTCGCCTCTTTGTACAGTGTGGTATGAAACGGCTTGTTCTTCTGAAAAACTTCTTCTGTCGGATATTTGTTTTTGCGGCGGAGTATTTAGGTCTCTTTTTACGACTCTCTTTCTATGATAGCTATTGCCGTAGGGGTAGTTGGCGAACTGCTCTTTTATACGGAGCCTCGGTGATGTTCTTGCAACCGGTTTTGATGCGCAACCTGTCATAAAATGCGCCAGGGCGATCATGAGAAAATAGATCATGACTGAATGTTTGATTTTTTGGGTTTGATTCATGGGAATCCTCCTTTTTTATTTTGCCTAGATTTTTAAATTTGTATTCAAAAATTCCACGGATTTTCTAAAAGCGTCTCCTCGTTTGGCGTAGTTTTCATACATATCGAAACTAGCGCAGGCAGGTGACAATAAAACAGTGTCTCCTGCATCGGCTAAACCAAACGCTTCTTGTACGGCGTCTTTCATAGATTTAGCCTTTATGATGCTAGCGGATCCGTGAAAATATTTCTCGTAATAAGTTGTCGATTCTCCTATCAAAACTAAAATTTTAACTTTCTGTGTTATTTTGTTTTTTAGAGCCGATAAATCTGCTCCTTTGTCTTCTCCTCCCAAAATAAGCAATATTTCGTCAGAAAAACTATCCAAAGCCTTTATCACCGCATCGGGGTTGGTTGCTTTTGAATCGTTATAAAACGAAACCCCGTTTTTTTCTGTTAAAAACTCTATTCTGTGGGGTAACCCTTTGAAAGATCGTATCGTTTTGACAATGCTGTCAAAATCGCCTTCGCATAAAGTTGCCGCCGTTGCCGCTTGAGCCGAATTCTCTAACATATGAATACCTTTGAACAAAAGTTCGTCAGGCTTTAAAATAACCTCCCAGCGACCACCTTTTTTGGAATAAATTCCATCTACATTCGCAAAAAAATGTGTGTTTTTCGCTTTTTGATCGCAAACATAACAATTTGATAATTTTCCCGTTGATACGATTTTGCCGTATCTATCCAGATCCCTTTGTTGACATATAAAAAAACCGTCTTTTTTCAGGCATCTGATTATATTCATCTTTGCCGATAGGTAATCGTCAAAGGAGGCGTACCTATCGCAATGATCCGGTGTTACGTTTGTTATTACCGCTACGTCAAGACTCAATTTGTCAGATAACTCCAGCTGGTAAGAGCTAAGCTCCAGTACATATACTTCGGCATCGTTCTGATCGTATACCGCTTCCGATAGAGGGTATCCGATATTACCTGCTGTTTTTGTTTTTATCCCCGATTCGTTTAGCATTTGAGCCAACATCTTCACGGTTGATGTTTTACCGTTAGTGCCTGTTACTCCGATAAATTTCGCTTCTATAAACTGTGATGCGAATTCAAGTTCTCCCCAAACAGGGATTCCCTTTTCTGTTGCCTCCGTTATCAGAGAATGGTTGAGGGCTACACCCGGGCTTACGATCAGGGCGTTTATCTGACCTGATCGGATTCGCTCGGCGTTTGCCGTTATACCGAAATCATGTCTAGACTGTTTTAGCCGATTCCCCTCTTTGAGTGGGGGATTATCATCGTAGACGAAAAACGGAATTTTTTGGGATTCGAGCATTTTTGCGGTTGACCGTCCGCTTACTCCAAATCCCAAAATTAAATAACAGTTTTTTTCTTTCATCTCAATTTCAAAGATCCTAAACCTATCAGGGCAAATATTATCGCCAGTACCCAAAACCTGATGGTTATTTTGGCTT
>CAZFUR010000013.1:0-14240 GCA_964522245.1 uncultured bacterium
AGCTGTGAGTATAATCATAGGAGTCTTTAAATTACCAGCTTATTTTTCGTTGACGGATCTGAAAAGTAGATAGTGGACAAGAGTGAATAAATTTTATACACATTAAAATAAAAATGAGATTAATATAAAGTTATAAACAAGTTAGTCACAAGTTATCCACAGGAAGCGATATTGAGCTCTCTAACATGAATAAGTGAGGTTATCATAGAAGAAAATTGATTACAATAGAAAAAATGTTTTTCAGATAAAGATTATTGTTTTATAAAAATCTTGAAAAAGCCTGAAAGATTTAATAACCTTATCTGGCATTGAGGGTAAAATTTAATCATATGGGGGCAGATGTTATGGAAGTGAAAACGATTATAGATGACCTTGCGGTAAAAACAGGTTCAAAAATTGTAATGTTGGTCGCGGATGGTCTTGGGGGGCTTCCTTTATCTTTGGATGGTAAAACGGAATTGGAGACTGCAAAGACTCCTAATATAGATAAGATAGCTTCTGCGTCGTCGATGGGGTTGATGGAGGCTGTGTATCCCGGTGTTACACCCGGTAGCGGGCCCGGTCATCTAGGTTTATTCGGTTATGATCCTATCGTTTGCAATATGGGCAGGGGTGTTTTAGCGGCGTTGGGTATAAATTTTGATCTCAAAGACGGTGATTTTTGTGCTAGGATAAATTTTTGCACGATAGATTCGGAAAGTAAAATCACAGATAGAAGAGCTGGTCGAATCGGAACAGATATAAATGAGAGGTTATGCGAAAAGTTGAGGACAGGTTTAAAAGCTCCGAACGGAGTAGAGCTTTTTGTGGAAACCGTAAAAGAGCATAGAGCGGTTTTGATTTTGCGTGGCAAAAAGTTTTATTCCGATATTGCCGATACAGACCCTCAAGTGTTAGGAGTTCTTCCGTTGGATCCTGAACCGTCGGATAAAAAGGCTGGTGAGAATACAATAGAAATTCTAAAAGATATAATCCAACAGGCAAAAAAGATACTCTCCGATGAGGATAAAGCGAACATGATTCTTCTGCGTGGGTTTGCGGAGTACGTAAAGTATCCGACCATAGAAGAGCGTTTTAAGTTAAAATCGCTGGCTTTGGCATCTTATCCGATGTATAGGGGGTTGGCAAAACTTATCGGAATGGATGTTAATTGGGAGATATCCAGTATGGAAGAACAGGTTGCCGAGTTGAAAAATCAGTATGAAAACTACGATTTTTTCTTTGTGCATTTCAAGTATACCGACAGTTCCGGTGAAGACGGTGATTTTGATCGCAAAGTCAAAATGGTAGAACAGGTAGACTCTTTTATTCCGCAGATTCTCGATTTAAATCCTGATGTTTTCATCTTAACTTGCGACCATAGCACGCCTGCGAAGATGTCGGCTCACAGTTGGCATAAGATACCGACAATGATATATTCCAAATTATGTCGTCCCGATAATATAAGCGAGTTTGGCGAGAGAAGCTGTTTGAAAGGAAGCCTCAACGGGTATAATTCCAAAGATATAATGCCGTTGGCTTTGGCACACGCTATGAAACTTAAAAAGTTTGGTGCGTAAAAGAAGGTTTTGTTTTAAATAGGAAGTTTGTTATACTGATAAGGCGTGGGTTTTAATCTGCGCCTTATTTTTTTATCCGGGGGATTTTTTGTGAGAGTTTTTTTCATATTAATTTTATTTGTATCGATGGTTTATGCCAAAGACAATCCAAAAAAATTCAGAGAAATTTTAAAAAATGATCCTGATAATGATATCGTCCGCATAAAGGTGGTCACACAGCTTATGGACAAAGGGAAAATAGCCGACGCGATTCAGGTGATGGAAGAGGGGTTTAGATATAATAAAGACAGTTTTATTCTTCATTACGAGTTATGCCCGATGTATCTTAAAATAAACAAACCCTCCATGGCGATAATGCACGCTCAAGAATCGGTTAGAATTAAACCTGATAACGCAGGGGCGTTATATAATCTTGGGTTAGCGTATGGTGCTCAAGGGCAGTTAGATAGAGACGCGATAAAATGTTTTAAAAAAGCGATAGAGATAGATTGCCGAAATCCGGATTATTATTATGATTTAGGCGTGGCTTATTTTAATATCAGTGATTACAAAAACGCGATAAAATGTTATGAGAAAACCGTGGAGCTAGATGATACCGACGCAAGTGCTTATCTTAATATGGGAACTATCTATAATATTTTGTGTGAAGAAGAAAAAGCCCTTTTTTATCTGAGAAAAGCGTTGGATATAATCGGTCCTTTGACTCCGCAAGGCGCGAAAGTGATAGATTTTATTGAGAGTATACGATCGAAAGATTAAAATTTAGCAATCTTATACCGCATCAAAGATTGTTTTATTGAGTAACAATATCTGTCAGATAAAAAAAACTGGCATAATTCTCATATCATGTGGTATACTTACCCTGTTAGAACAACCGAAAAGAAAGCAATATATGAGTATTCTGGATAGGTCACTTTTACAGATATTTGCCCGAAGTTATCGTGAGAACAATGATATGGTCGGGAATTCGTATGTTTGTGGTCCTGATGACAGTGATGATTCCAAGACCATAGCCGAGGCAACGTATGCTGAGTATACGAATAAGATGAACAAAAACATCAAAAATACCGAAATTTGTGCGATAGATGTTGAGACTACAGGGTTTGATGAAAAAACCGATCGGATTACGGAAATAGCGGCGATAAAGATAAAGAATAACGAGGTTATAGGAAAAATAGAGTTTCTGATTAATCCGGAAAGGCAGATTCCCGCTAAAATCAGTAAATTAACAGGTATAACGGATCAAATGGTATCGGATAAACCACGGTTTGCGGATGTAGTCGATGAGTTATTAGAGTTTATAGGCGATGCGGTGATTATTGCTCATCATAGCCGTTTTGATATGAAATTTATAAATATGGAGTTGAAACGAATTTCTCACCAACCGTTAGAGAATGCGGTTTTGTGTTCATGTAATCTCGCAAAAAAGTTATATCCCCATTTTAACAGGTATTCTTTAGATGCTATTGCCGGCAGGTTTGATTTGAAGTTTGTCTCTCGCCATAGAGCTTATGGAGATGCGTTGATGGTTACGGATATATTCAAAAAGTTTCTTCGCCGTTTAGAACAGATATCCATCCACACCTTACAAGGTGTTTTAAAAATGTCTAATGGAAAATAAAGATATTCTTCGTTTAACAGATTGTTTACAAAAACTTTATCCGTCTGCGGAAACGTTGCTGAGTTATGACACACCTATTCAGCTTATGGCGGCGGTGATATTGTCTGCGCAATGCACAGATGAGAGAGTAAATTTTGTTACAAAAAAATTGTTTAAAAAGTATAAAACAGTCAAAGATTTTGCGTTTGCCGATCTGAAATATATGGAAAAGACAGTTAGGTCGTGTGGGTTATACAAAAACAAATCAAAAAACATAATAGGGTGTGCTAAAAGAGTTTATGCTGATTTTGGTGGTAAGATTCCATCGGATAAAAAAAGTTTATTATCTCTTCCGGGAGTGGGAATAAAGACGGCGAATGTGATTTTGGCTGTACTGTTTAAAATTCCTGCTTTAGCGGTTGATACCCATGTTTTCCGTTTATCTAGACGGATCGGATTATCCCAATCGAATACACCTGAAGGGGTGGAATCGGATCTAAAGAGACAGTTTCCGAAACACAAATGGATTAACCTACACCACCAGATGATTTTTCACGGACGAAATGTCTGTAAAGCCAGAAACCCTAACTGTGAGAAATGTAAGATCAATGAGATGTGTTTTTTTTATAAAAACGGTTAGTTGTCCAGAAAAAAGCTGTGTTCTTTGGAGGGAAAAATCCCTTCACGGACTTCTTTTGCATAACTTTTCAAAGCGTTTTCTACATCGTCATGAAGGTTAAGGTATCTTTTGACAAATTTAGGTTTAAATTTATCAAACAAACCTATTAAATCGTGAGTAACTAGGATCTGTCCGTCGCATTGCGCGCCTGCGCCGATACCGATAGTCGGGATAGAAAGGATATCTGTTATTTCCTTTGCCAGTTTAGCTGGAATACATTCTAAAACAAGAGCAAATATACCTGTTTGCTCAAGAGCCTTGGCGTCTTGGATTAGTTTTTTGCTTGTTTGGTTGTCTTTACCTTGAACAAAGTAGCCTCCCATGGACAAAATATCTTGAGGAGTCAGACCGATATGTCCCATAACTGGAATACCCGCCGCGACAATTTTCTCAATAACAGGTACAATATTGATACCTCCTTCCAGTTTGACCGCTTGAGCAGAACCTTGTTGTATCAATTTACCCGCATTTCGCAACGCATCTTCGTTTGAGACATGATAACTTAAAAAAGGCATGTCAGATACCAGCAGAGAGTTTTTCACCGCTCTGGATACACATTTTGTGTGATAGACCATATCATCTACGGTTACAGACAGAGTATTTTCGCATCCTTGAACGACCATACCCAGAGAATCCCCGACTAAAATTATATCGATACCGGTCTTATCCAGCAAAGAGGCAGTCAGGAAATCGTAAGCCGTCAGAGCGACAATTTTCTCCGAGTCGTTCTTTTTCTGCATAATTTTTACAGGTGTAATCTTCTGATTAGACACTTGAAGTTACCTCGCTGAATTTGTCTACTTTTAAAGCGTTAGATTCTATATTTCGTCTTAAAACATCAATCTTTTTCCCAAAAACAGGGTGCAAAAAAGAAGGTGCTATTTCCGCCATAGGAGCCAGAACAAACAGACGTTCATGCAACCTCTTATGAGGTATCGTAAGATTAAGATCTTCAACAACTATATCATTAAAAAACAATATATCAATATCAATTATTCTGTCTAAATATTTTGATTTATCCGTGCGGGTTCGTCCCATTTTTGTTTCGATGGCACATATAAAATCGAGTAACTCGTTTGGGGAGAGAGAGGTTTTGCCACATATAACCATGTTTAAAAAACGGTTATCGGAAACCATATCTTGAGGTTCTGTTTCGTATACGGACGAAATTTTTCCCAGAGTGATTTTTTCTGATAATAAAGAGATTGCCTCATCAATATTGACCAATCGGTCGTTCAAGTTGCTTCCTAACGATAAATAGATTCTGTTCATAGAAATACCTCTTGTTCAGATTACCTTTCGTATACGTTCTATAGCTTCTTCAAGTCGATTAACGGGAACGGTCAGGGCGGCTCTTATATATCCTTCGCCGTATTCGCCAAAACCGTTGCCGGGTGTAAGGATCAAGTCTGCATCGTTGAGCAGTTTCATAGCGAACTCGGAAGATCTGTATCCTTTCGGGACAGTTATCCAGACATAGAAAGTGGATTTAGGGGATTCACATTCCAACCCGAGTTTTTGAATTCCGGATACAAATGTATCCCGCCTTGTTTTAAAAACATCATATATATCCGATGCGGGAGACAGACCGTCCGTAAGAGCGGTTATACCTGCTTCTTGTATTGCTTGAAAAGCTCCTGAATCCAGATTGGATTTAATTTTTATCAAACCGGCAATGACCTCAGCGTTACCCACCGCAAACCCGAGTCTCCAACCTGTCATGCAGAATGTTTTTGATAGAGAATGATATTCAATCCCAACATCTTTTGCACCGTCAATTTCTAAGAAACTGGGGGCTTTGTATCCATCAAAACAGATTTCCGTGTATGCGGCGTCATGGCATACGATAATATTGTATTTGAGAGCGAATTCTACAAGTTCTTCAAAAAAATCTTTAGTAGCCAAGGCGGCAGTTGGGTTATTGGGGTAATTCAGGAAGATTAGTTTTGATTTTTTTGCGATATCTTCGGGGATAGATTTAAGGTCGGGGATGAACCCGTTTTCTTTCAACAGAGGCATTGTGTAGGTTTTTCCGCCCGCAAACATGGTTGCGTTTTTGTATACCGGATAAGCCGGGTCGGGCACAAGAACATAGTCTCCCGGGTTGACAAAAGCAAACGGGATATGTCCTATTCCTTCTTTGGAACCGATAATGCTTGTTATTTCTTTTGTCGGATCAATGGACACGCCGAATCTCGATTTAAACCATGAACAGGCTGTTTCCCGAAAAGACAACATACCCACCGTAGACGGGTACCTATGATAAGCGGGGTTCTCGACCGCTTTTTTCAGTGAGTTCACGATAACGGATGGTGTCGGGATATCAGGGTCGCCGATTCCGAGGTCGATTATATCTTTCCCTTTAGACAACGCAATATTTTTCAGCCTATCGATCTCTACAAACAGATAGGGCGGTAATTTTAGTATACGATCAGCCGGATCGATTTTTAAAGACATGATACTGTTTTCTCCTTTTTATATAAAATTAACTTTTCAATCCTAAAACGTCTTGCATATCGTAAAGTCCGTTTTCAACGCCAACAACGAATCTTGCCGCTTTCAGTGATCCCATTGCGAATGTATCACGAGACTGAGCTTTATGGGTTAATTCAAACCGTTCTTCTAAGTTTGCGAAAGAGACAGTATGGTCGCCGACCACACTACCCATTCTCACTGCATGAACACCGATATTCCCTTTTTTTCGTTCACCTGTTAACCCATGCCGACCGTAAACGCCTTTTTCGTTTAAATCGACATTTCTCCCTTCAGCAACCAATTCCGCAAGGCGTTTAGCCGTACCGCTAGGGGCATCTTTTTTGAACCTGTGATGTGCTTCGACTATTTCGATATCGTAGTCATCGTCAAGTATTCCCGCCACCTTTTTTACAAGGTTGAATAGAAGGTTTACTCCAATACTCATGTTTGGGGCAAAGACGATAGACAACGATTTTGAGAAAGACTCAATTTTTTTGGTCTGGTTTTCGCTTAATCCTGTTGTCCCGATCACGATAGGGGTATTATGCTCGGCAGATATTTTTGTATGTTCGATAGTCGCCTCGGGTGTGGAGAAATCTATAACGACGTCTGTTTGCTCTATGCAAGAATTTAGGGAATCAGCCAGCAGGATAGCGGAGTTTTTTATTTCGGTAAAATCTGTAATTTTCGATCCTTTAAAGGGAGATCCGCTAAAATCTACTGCGCCCGATATTTCAAAAACCTCTTTTTGTCTGTCGGCGAGAGTCAGGATTCTTCTGCCCATTCTACCCGCCGCCCCGCAAACGGTAACTTTTATCATCGAAAAAATCTCCTTATTAAACCGCGCAATCCAATTTATCAGCTAGTTCAGGATAGTTGCTTAAAATTGTCCGTAACCTTTTTTTGTTTTCGTCGCCAAGACAAGTCAGAGGTAGTCGAACTTCCGTTGAGATCATTCCTAATAGAGCCAACGCTGTTTTTACGGGAATAGGGTTTGTCTCAACAAACATTATTTTAAAAAGATCGTATAATTCGTAATGAATTTTTCTAGCGAGTTCAAAATCTCCTTCCAGTCCGGCTTTTACAAGATTAGCCATCCTACCGGGTACGATATTAGCGGTGACGGAAATAACCCCTTTGCCTCCAACCGAGATCATAGGCAACGTTAACCCGTCGTCTCCCGAAAGAACGGTGATATCGCAAAGAGATAAGATAGCCGATACTTGATCGATTGATCCGCTAGCTTCTTTAATCGCCACAATGTTGGGTAATTTATAGAGTTCGGCGACTGTTTTAGGTGTTATAGATACACCTGTTCTGCCGGGTACATTATATAAAACGATAGGGATGTTCACATTCTCGGCAACTTTTTTAAAGTGATGGTACAATCCGTCTTGAGTCGGTTTATTATAGTATGGTGTAATTACTAAAGCGGCGTCGGCGCCGGCTTGTTTTGCATGGTTGGTCAACATAAGAGTTTCTTCCGTGCTGTTAGAGCCTGAACCCGCAATAACAGGGATTTTCCCTTTGACTTCATCTATCACGATATCAACGACTCTATTGTGTTCATCATGCGATAAAGTGGGGGACTCTCCTGTTGTTCCACATGGAACAATACCGCTAGTACCGTTTTTTATATGAAACTGTACTAGTTTTCTTAAAGCGTCCTCGTCTATTTTGTTATCTATAAACGGTGTTGTGATGGCAACAAATGATCCTTTAAACATTAATCTGTCCTCCTATATTAAAATAGTTCCTTTGTATACGTTTTCAGCGGGTCCGGTCATAAAAACCGCTTGTCCCGGTCTCCAATTGATAAGCAGGTCTCCACCCGGTAAAGAGACGGTAACGGTGTTATTCGTTTTTTTGTTCAAGATAGAAGCTACCGCACAAGCGCAAGCGCCCGTCCCGCAAGCCATAGTCAACCCCGCACCTCGCTCCCATACTTTAACCTCGATATGTGTCGGATCGATAATCTTCACAAATTCAACATTCGTCCTGTTAGGAAAATATTCAGACGTCTCTATCACACGACCGAGTTTGGGAACGTCGTATTGATCAAAACTATCGACAAACAAAACACAATGGGGGTTGCCCATAGATACAGCCGTTATAGGCACAACAGTTCCTTCAAAATCAAAGGGTCTGTTTATCGCCTCTGTTCCATCAAATTTCACAGGGATATCTTTAGGGGTTAAAACAGGATGCCCCATATCCACTTTTATCTCGTTACCTATTATTTCAGGAGAGATTATCCCTGCGAGAGTTTCTATTTTGAGAACGTTTTTATCCGATAGAGCGTTATCGATTACAAATTTAGCTAAACATCTAATTCCGTTTCCGCACATTTCCACTTCGCTTCCGTCAGGATTAAATATCCGCATTTTGAAATCCGCCACAGCGGAAATTTCCAGTATAAGCAATTGATCCGCGCCTATAGAGAACCTTCTTTCACAGTATTTTTTTGCAAAATCTTCTTTGTTCTCTATTTTGTTCTCTATACAATCCACCACGATAAAATCGTTACCGAGCCCATGCATTTTTGTAAAAGGTATACTCATCGGTTCAGTTCCTTTTGTGGCATCGTTTCATGTTGTATAAGGTCTTCCCAAGATTCCCGCTGACGTATAACTTTATAATTGTTGCCGGATACAAGTATTTCAGTCGGTCTTGGTCTTGAGTTGTAGTTTGATGCCATAGTAAACCCGTATGCGCCCGCACTTTTTATAGCCAACAGATCCTTTGTAGAAGGTAGGGGCAATGGACGGTCTTTAGCGAAAAAATCACCCGATTCACATATAGGACCTACAATATCAACATTGCGAACATCATTTTTGTTATCTTCTACAGGCACTATATGATGATATGCGTCGTACAAAGACGGTCTGATCAGATCGTTCAGTGCGGCGTCGACGATAACAAAAGTTTTCTCACCGCTTTCTTTTAGATATTCTACCCTTGTTACAAGAATACCTGAGTTGCCCATTATAAATCGACCCGGTTCCATAATTAGAGTCAATTTCAGCGGTTTTATCCTAGGGATTACGGTTTCTGCGAATTCTTGAGCCGTTTGCGGTTTCTCGTTCTTATAAATGATTCCCAACCCGCCGCCGATATCAAAAAATTCAAGAGGTATTCCTTGGTCTTGGAGCTCTTTTATCACAGGAATCATCTTATCGATCGCCTCTGCGAACGGAGACCAGTTTGTTATCTGCGATCCTATATGAATCTGAATACCCACAGGATTTACCGCAGGCAGATTCATAGCTAAACGGTACGCCCTTTTCGCCCTTTCGATATCAAGCCCGAATTTATTCTCTTTTTTACCGGTACTGATATACTTATGTGTCAGAGGGTCTACGTTGGGATTGACCCTTATGGCGATACCGGCTTTTTTACCAAAAGTTTCAGCGACAGAGTTGATTCTCTCAAGTTCTTGTTCCGATTCGACGGTAAAAACCTTTATATCGTGTTCAATCGCGAACTTGATTTCCCGTTGTGATTTACCCACGCCTGCGAAAACCACGTTAGATGTTTCGCCGCCTGCTTTCAGTACCCTGAAGAGTTCACCGCCGGATACAATATCAAACCCCGCCCCTTTTTTTGCCAGCAGGTTTATGACTGAAAGATTAGAGTTGCATTTTACAGAATAACATATCAGATGCGGTATTTCCGAAAAAGCATCATCCAGTTGCTTAAACCTGTCTGTTATAGCTTTTTCGCTGTAAATATATAAAGGAGTACCTTCCTTCTCGGCGATCTCTTTCACCGATAGGTTCTCGCAATAGATTTGATTATTTACGGTCTCAAACTCATTCATTATTCCTGTTTTCCTTCAAGGTAGCCTGCCAATGTTTCAATTGTTGTTCTACTTGGTGGACGGATGTTCCTCCGTAAGATTTTTTCCTCTCTATTGAGCTTTTCACCGTCAAAATATCGAGTATATCCGATTCAAACAGACCTGAAAATTTTTTCCATTCATCAATAGTCAGTTCGGGAAAATCTTTTTTCTCCGATAGACAATAAGCCACTATTTTTCCGACTATTTCGTGAGCAGAGCGAAACGGCAGTTTTTTTATCACCAAATAATCCGCTATTTCAGTTGCTAAAATAAAGTTTTCCGATGCGGATTTGGAGAGGCGTTTTTTATTAAAAGATATATTTTCTATCATACCTGTGCAAACAGTCAACATACCGTTGACTGTATCGATTGAGTCAAACAGCGGTTCTTTGTCTTCTTGCATATCTCTGTTGTAAGTTAAAGGAAGCCCTTTCATTGTTGTCAAAAGAGCGATTAAGTTACCGTTTAGCCTGCCTGTCTTGCCCCTTACCAGTTCAGCCATATCGGGGTTTTTCTTTTGAGGCATGATACTGCTTCCCGTGCAAAACGAATCGGGGAGAGTAACAAAATCGAATTCAGAAGATGTCCACAAAACGAGTTCTTCCGCAAGGCGAGACAGGTGTGTTCCTAAGATCGATACTACAGATAAGAATTCCAGTATAAAATCTCTGTCGGATACGGCATCGATACTGTTGCGTGATATTTCAGGGAATGATAGTTCTTTTGCGGTGATTGATCTGTCGATAGGCAAAGGCGTGCCGGCTAATGCGCAACAGCCTAATCCCATCACATCTGTCCGTTTTCTACAATCTTTGAGACGCCGTTTGTCTCTATCTAGCATAGATACGTATGCTAACAGATGGTGCGAAACAAGAACAGGTTGTGCATGTTGTAAATGTGTAAAACCCGGCATGACGGTATCTTTGTATTCAGACGCTTTTCTAAGAAAAGCTGATTGCAATGATAAAACTTTGCCGATAATTAAATCGATCTGATCTTTCATGTACATTCTGACATCGTTTATTATCTGATCGTTTCTGCTTCTTGCGGTATGGAGTTTTGCTCCTGCGTTCCCTGCGATTTCTATAAGACGGTTTTCTATGTTCATGTGTATATCTTCAAGGCCTTTGCGGAAAACGAAGGTACCGGACTCGATCTCGTTGCGGATTTGGTTTAGTCCGTCAATGATCGCTTTGGCTTCTTGATCGGATATGATGGCGGTTTTATTCAACATTTTAGCATGAGCGATGCTTCCCAATATATCCTGAAGATACAGCCGTTTGTCATAATGTATAGATGCTGAAAAATCTTCTGCTTGTGAATCGGTCTTTTCGCTAAACCGACCACCCCACAACTTTTCGTTTTTCGACACAGGATCAACCCCCTAATATTGCCTGAAGTTTCAGGCGTAACGCATTTAGTTTTATAAATCCTTCGGCGTCTTTCTGGTTGTAAACGGTATCTTTTTCAAAAGTCGCCAAGTTTTCGTTATATAGGCTTTTCTCCGATTTTCTACCCAAAACAATCGTGTTTCCTTTATACAATTTTAATCTTACCGTACCGGACACATTTTGTTGAGATTTTTTAACCATCTCCATAACCGTTTCCATTTCGGGAGAGTACCAGAACCCGTTATAGATCAGTTTAGAAACGTAAGGGATCATAGAGTCTCTAAGGTGCATGACTTCTCTGTCCATGGTGATCGATTCCATTGCTCGGTGTGCGCAGTACAAAATTGTTCCGCCCGGTGTTTCGTAGACGCCCCTTGATTTCATACCGACAAATCGGTTCTCGACCATATCTACCCTGCCGATACCGTGTTTTCCGCCCAAACGGTTCATTTCCTCAAGCAAGGTTGCCGGCGACATTTTTTGTCCGTTCAAGGCAACGGGGATACCGTCTATAAAGTCCAGTTCAATTATTTCAGCTTTATCAGGTGCTTGTTCGGGAGACACGCTCAGTACAAACATATCTTCCGGCGGTGCGTTCCAAGGGTTTTCTAGAATTCCCCCTTCAAAACTGATATGAAACAGGTTTCTGTCGGAGCTGTACGGTTTTTTCTGGGTGACAGGTATATCGATACCGTGTTTTTTAGCGTAGTTTATCAGATCGGTTCTCGATTTAAAATCCCAGTCTCTCCAAGGCGCAATAACCTTAATATCAGGTTTCAGGGCATAATAGGTCAATTCAAACCTGACCTGATCGTTACCTTTGCCTGTGGACCCGTGAGCTACTGCGACGGCACCTTCTTTTTTAGCTATTTCGATCTGTTTTTTAGCTATCAAAGGTCTAGCGATAGACGTTCCCAACAGATAAACACCTTCATATACGGCGTTTGCCTGAATGGCTGGGAACACAAAATCACGCACAAATTCTTCTCTTAGGTCTTCTATAAAAACTTTTGAAGCACCGGTTTTGATTGCTTTATCGTATACCGGATCTAGTTCTTCGCCTTGTCCCAGATCGGCGGCAAACGCTATAACGTCGTATCCTTTTTCTTCGCTCAACCATTTTAAGATGATGGAGGTATCGAGTCCTCCCGAGTATGCTAATACAATTTTTTCCGACATCTATTTAACCCTCTTTATTTTATATTGTTTTCTTTATTCAGCAATTTTAGGATAATCGCTTTTTGTACATGTAATCTGTTTTCCGCTTGGTCAAAAACAACGGAGTGTGTTCCGTCGATGGCATCGGTCGTTATCTCTTCGCCTCTGTGTGCCGGCAGACAATGCATTACCAGAACCTCACGGTTTGCTACCTCAATCAAACCAGCATTTATTTGATAAGGCTGAAAGATTTTTTTGCGGTTTGCGGTTTCTTCTTCTTGCCCCATGCTTACCCAAACATCGGTATACAAAACGTCTGCATCGACAGCCGCCTCTTTGGCGTTATTACAGATGGTAAAAGTGTTGCCGTTTTTTGACATGATAGAATTTGTCTTCTCGACAATCTCCTCCGAAGGCTCGTAGCCGGCGGGACAGGCCAACACAAAATCCGATCCGACTATCGCAGACAACAGCATAAGCGAATGACATACATTGTTCCCGTCTCCGATAAAAACCACCTTTAGTCCTGAAACCGTTTCACGGTGCTCAAGAATAGTAAGAAAATCCGCTAATGCCTGACAAGGGTGTTCTATATCCGATAGAGCGTTTATGACAGGGATAGAACAATTCTCGGCTAGCTCCGTTATACTGGAATGAAGAAATGTTCTGGCCATGATAACATCAACCCACCTCTCCAAGTTTTTAGCCACATCAGAGATCGTTTCACGTTGACCCAGTCTGATATCGCTTGGTTGCAGGTATAACGCGTGCCCGCCAAGTTGAACCATGCCGGTCTCAAAAGTACATCGTGTCCGCAAAGAAGGTTTCTCAAAAATCATAGCTAAACTTCTCTGACGTAACACTGACTGAAAAGGAGACGCCTTCAGCTTTTTGGATAAATCCAATATAGAAAAAACTTGTTCTTTAGATAAATCGGTTATAGATAAAAGGTCTTTCATGATATCTTCCCTTCTTTTATTAACGCTTGTTCCAGAACATCAAGCCCGATGAGTAAATCTGTCTCAGATATATTCAATGCCGGCAAAAATCGGATAGTGTTTTCCGAAAGGTTATTAATAAGCACATTTTTTTCTCTACAGAACTGCTTTATTTTTTGTGCGGATACAGTCAGCTCTACACCAACCATCAACCCTTTCCCTCGGATTTCCTTGATTCGACCGGTTTTCTCTTTTATATCGATAAGTCTCTTGTTTAGACACTCCGCCTGTTTTCTGACATTATCCAGAATAGACTCTTCTTCAAATACCTCCAGTACAGCCAACGACGCACTGCACACAAGAGGATTTCCCCCGTATGTTGATGCGTGTGTACCCGGAGGCAACATATCTTTTATCTTCGGTTTGACCATCATAGCACCGATAGGCACACCCCCGCCCAACGCTTTTGCCAAAGTCACTATGTCAGGGTCTACTCCGAAAGTTTGAAATGCGAAATAGTCGCCCGTTCGCCCCATACCTGTTTGGACTTCATCAAGGATCAATAGCAGGTCATTATTCTCGCAAACTGTTTGTATATC
>CAZFUR010000014.1:0-13239 GCA_964522245.1 uncultured bacterium
TGCTACAATCGCTCCTGCGAAAAGTGTTAGATAATTTTTTTTCATATCGGTTCCCCTATTTTCTGGACATTTCCAGATCTAAAAGATCAGGTTGTTTATTTTTCAAGTCTAAAATATCGACTTCGTCACTTTTTATTTCAGATGAAACTATAATTTTTCTCACATTGCTTAGAGTTTCTCGAACCGTTTTAAGGTACGCTCTCCAACGGTATATCGACGGAGATTCGTGGTATGCTTTACTTTGCAGTTCGAATTGTTCTGTTTGCGCTTTGGTCAGCAGTTTGCGCTTTACGGCATATGTTTCCGATTCCAGCACAAGGGTTTTTGATTTAGCAATCGCTCGGGGAATTATTTTGTTCCGATAAGTTTGTGCAACCAAGATTTTCGTATGTTTCTCTTCTATGCTGGATACCACCGATTCAAAAGCGTCGCTTACTTCGGCAGGCGGATGTAAACCGTAGATCCCGACAAAAAGAATGTCGACTCCTGCATGGTTTTCATCCAGTTGAGTTTGAATATTTTCTCGTAACATATTGCCTATATCTATCCGCTCGTCACCCATTAATTTGAAGAAATCGGTTGATGATGAGTACCGTACTATTTCTCTCCAGCTG
Organism: uncultured bacterium; assembly: GCA_964522245.1. Taxonomy (GTDB): domain Bacteria; phylum Auribacterota; class Auribacteria; order Auribacterales; family Auribacteraceae; genus CAZFUR01. The sequence goes on from CAZFUR010000014.1 coordinate 615, forward strand.
ATATTATGAATCAGTTTGCCGACATCTTGATGGTTATATAGGTATTCGTAAGGATCGTTTACGGTATACTGAATATCTGCCGATATGAGTAGTAAGTTTACAGGCATTCCGAAAAGAGAATCTTCTTTGTTGCCGGATGTTTCTTTTTCGCCCGGAACAAGGATCATTTTTCTGCTTTTATGATGGGCAACACTCCAAACCAATGCTTCGTGGGAATGGTTTTCCTTGTGAGGATTGATATACACCGAACGGACTCTTTTTATCTGAACAACCTTGATTTTTTCAATAGGCCAAGGCATTTTAAAGTGGATACCCGGTTTCAAGAGACCTGCTTTTTTAGACGGTACACCAAAATGTTCCAGTACCGCGACTTCATCCGGAGAGACGACCACGATACAACTGAGAAGATAGAGCGTTACAATCTGAAACAAAATAACAGGCGCTATAATTTTCTCCAAAAACTGATAAAACCACGTTTCCGATATCTTAAATCCGAATTGATAATCAAGGGAATGGGCGGTCGCTTTGAGTATACCTTGTGGTTCAGCCAACAGACCTAGCAGAAAACTTTGGTATGGCGGTTTGTTGATTTGACCGTGGATTCTTGGGCGGTAAAAATCGAATACGATACGGAGAATCATATCCAGTCCGATAACCACAAACAGGCAGGATATAAGGTAATGTATTGTTGTTGTCGCCCAAGTGTAACCCATCGGATACAACAAAAGAGACAACGCAAACAGAAACGATAACAACGCAGTGCTCAACAGATACCCCGTTGCGCCTTTTAGAAGAAACCCTGTTTTTTTGTCCGCACACATTCCCGATACGAATTTACCCGATACAAACGCCATAAACGAGAATATGAACAACACAACAACCGTCATATTCAGTTTCTCGGAAATAATATTGTAACCGTATCGGTAAATATTTATAAAGGCGCTGTATCCTATTATTACTAGAAGAGAAGCGAAAATTGCCGTTGATATCGGAAACAACCATTTTTCCATCTGGGAGAGTTTGTTTTTGGCGGATAACATATCGTTGTTATCGTTATCGAACAAGGTGTTTTCCGTATCGCCGTCGGATGATTCTTGTATTTCTTCTTCAACCAGTCGTAATTGGCGCAGATGCAATAAAGTCAATAACCATATAAACAACCCCAGCATAGAGTAAACAGCCAGTACATTAATCCCCGTGACCGTGCTCCACATTCCGGTAAAGAACAGGCAGACCCCTACGAGCGTTTGCACAAATATCCCCATGACGGAAATTGTTTCTTGTTTTTTTGAATTGATAGGCATCTAAGAAACCTCTTTTTCGCTAAAACTCAACCAGCTTAATGTTAAAATAAAGCATACCGATACGCAACTATATACAGACGTGATAACTAAATATTTTAAAGGGATCGTATTGTGTCCCAAAAATGCGTCCGCTACCCAAAAGAACTGTAAATTCGGAATTGTCCAATATATTATTCTCGATATAAAATTGTCGTTTGCGAACCTGCCGAAAAAGTAATCGCAGGTCATTGTGATGAAGAAAACCGATACACAAAACAGCAGATTCGCCAGCATATTAAACCGAATCGTTCCCAATAGCGCAATGGCAGTTAATATAGACATAGCCATGAAGATGAGCAATCCCGCTTTCAGTAATCCTATTTCCATTCCGGCTCCAAAAGGTTGTAGATGAAAATGTGAATCGAGAACAGAGATAATCAAAAATGCCGGAATAAATAAGGTGATCATACTTTTTACCAAAGACGATGTGAACGGTTTCTCAAAAAAATAGTTCAGCACCACCGCCCAAACAAAACTAAATAACCCTATGGCATTGAATGTATATTTGACAGGTTTATCCAAAATAACCCTTACCGTATCCGGCACACCCATCCGCATAGTGAAAATAAGTACAATAGTCAGTTGAAGCACCACCAGAAAAATACCGCTTAGTAATCCAAAATATTTACCGAGCATAAACTCTAACCTGCGCACAGGTTTAGATAGCACCGTAACGGTGGTTTTATTTTCTATTTCAAGGAATATCAAACCTGAAGACAAAAACGCCGCAGTCAATATAGCAGATAGAAGAATAGTTGCCAACCCCATGTCCCGCACAAGTTTATCACTGTTTAGCAGAGTGAACATAGAAAGCCACGGGCTGATATAGATCATCAAACTTCCCGATAACAATATGATCGTATACACCGGTTGACGAATCATTTCTTTAAAAGTCAGTTGCGAAATAGTAAATAGTTTCTGCATAAATATTTTTTCTAATCTGCTTGGTTCTAGCCTGCTAGGGAGATATAAAGATCGGATTACCCAACCCCTGAACAATCCTCTTTACAAAATAATACGGTATAATACAAAAAATCTTTAGTTTATGTACTACTGTAAATAAATATCTACCTGTCTGTTTCTTGGACCGTCATATTCGGCAAAAAAAATGCCTTGCCATCTGCCGAGTGCCAACCTGCCGTTGTCTACGGCAACCGTTACGGATGAGCCTGTTATCAGTGTTTTCAAGTGAGCGGGAGAATTCTCTTCTATATGTCTGTATGGCAGGTTGTCGGGTACAATTTTCCGTAAAGTCGATAAAATATCGGTTTTTACATCAGGGTCGGCGTTCTCATTGATCGTAATTCCCGCTGTGGTATGAGGCAGATAAACCACACAAAACCCGTTGTTAAAGCCTTGTGATGCGATTTTTTGTTGCACTCGGTTTGTGATATCTATGAGCTCTTCTTTTGCGTCGGTCCTGAGAGACAGAGAGAGTTTAATCATAATAGTACCTGCTACGCTAATAGGTTACCGCCGATAGCCCAGTTTTCGTGTTCCATTTCTTCGATCACAATATACGTATAACTTTTAGGTTTGCCCGTGACTTCTTCTAGCGTGTTTGTGAACTGCTCCGTGATCTGTTTTTTTTGGTCTTTAGATAAACTTCCGGCGATTTTTAAATTTACATACGGCATACTCATAACTCCTTAATAAGCTGGAATTAGTAGTTGATGTTTCAATCGCTTATTTGATTTAAAGCGGTATTCCTTATGAGAATCGTGCAAAATTGTTTCTGTGTCAACAGTTATTTTTATTTCGTCATCGGGTCTATCGGCTTTGATACGGTTTGCCAACAAAATAGCTTTCTCTATACCGTCGCCCATATTATAATTTATGACTTCGTCAGGTTGAGCGAGACGATTATCCGGGTATATAGATCGGTTGTCGATGGAATTTAGCCAATCGTAGACCTCGTTAGATGATAATCCTTTTGTTCGCTCTATACAGACGGGGTTGCGCTCAAGTGCGGCTTTCATGAAAGGTGCCCATTCGGCTCGGTTCATATCTCTGTATACGTAAAAAGAGAGGTCTGCGGTTTGGTTCTTCCGACGGATTTTTTCTAGGTGCTCTATAATCTCGTCTCTTGATTGAGCGGGATCGATTTTTATCGGTTCTGTCGGCACAATGTTCTTGTTAAGTTTTGGTAGTTGGGGTGTTGTGTGTACAAAAGAGTAAAACTCGCCTACGAATTTTGCGGAGTCTTCAATATATGGAGCCAGAAATTTTATAAATTCTTCACGATCAGGTTTTTTGCGGATATCTTTATCTTTCATAAAAATTTCCAGGTCGTCACATCGAATTCTGTCGGAGAAAGGGTATATGTGGTAATCTTCGCTGTGTACCTCGTCTAGGAGTTTATCGAATGAGGTATCGGCGATTCTATATTTGGAGTTGTGTTCGTAGTGAAAGAGTACTTCTGCTTTTATGAAACGTGCCTTTCCTCGGCAGTCACGACATATCTGAAATGACGGTTGATACTCGGATTTGTATCTGAGAAAACTTACAAGTGCGGGGATTGTCGTGTCGCAAGAGAGGTAAGGTAACAGTTTACGGGTAAGTTTTTTGAAATCGTCGGGATTTATAGTAGCGTCTTTGTAAATCTGATGAATATAGCCTGAAATATGCGATATTATCGTTACCTGTTCATTTTTTAAAGCTCGGCGGGCTTTCATAGATAGTTCCGATCCGTTAAACCACATGTTTTTTGTCAAAATCCGCCTGTTATTTGTGAGAATACCGTTTTGTATATTTACAAAATTTTGTGAATGCAGTGGAGTCAGTATCATAAAGATATCCTCAAGGGCGATTCCACAGACGATAAACATCGCGGCGGCATAAAGCGCCGATAATGAGACACATTCCCCTGCGCCGACATTATAATTCGGTTTGTGGCAAAATGCGACCATCGCCTCAACGGTTTCGGTTTTCCAGTATGGGATTATATCGGAATCGTATTTATCCAGCCCGAAATGTTTTCTGATATCTCTGGAAAAATAATATTTATCGCCCTGATACCCAAAAAGGGCGTTGCTTTTTGAGATTGTTTCTTTATCGATATACTTATCGAACCGTTGCAGTTCTACTTTTCTATCGGTAAGTCCCCATGTCTCCAGATCAAGATTAAACTCAAATTTATCCATGATAAACTGTTTAAGCCTCAATAATTTTCTGTAAGGGGTTTTCCCTTCGAGTTTCTTAAAACAATCTTCTTCTCTCCATTCCCATATGACAGGTGACATGATATTAGCCAGAACCAAACTCATCATCAGTTCAGGGAATACAAAAATTTCCATATCCGACAAAGTTATGGCGCACGAGTATTTTTCGATATCCATACAAAATCCTTTCATTAAGATTAGGTATTATAAATTATCCGACGACATTTTTGTCAATAAAAAGATATTTTTTGTAACCTTGAGTATTTTATAGCCTGTTTTATCTTGCCTCGTTTAATCGGGCAACGATGGAGAATAAAACCGCATTTTTTGTCTTATATTTTCCGAATAACAGAAAAACTTTTTTATTAAATATAAGTTTTTAGAATATATTTTGCTTCGGTTAAAAAAATACTCTTTACTTGGAGAGTAGTTTCTGGTTTGATATCTTATCTATGGAGACTATATATCTTATAAAAGACATATCGCAAGCCACGGGGTTATCGGTTTACACGATCAAGTATTATCTTAAGATCGGTTTAATCAGAGAGTTTGCCCGCAGTCCCGGCACAAATTTCCGCTATTTCAATAAAGATACGGTCGACCGACTAAAGCTGATAAGAAAATATCGCGAGCAAGGTAAATCTCTAAAAGAAATAAAATCGTTGGTGTTAGAAAATAGGGAGCTTGTATGAGTTATTTCCACAGTCTTCAGTTAGAGAGAGAACCGTTTTCCACCAGTCCGGATCCGCGTTTTCTGTATAGGTCCGTATCGCATATATCGGCTTTGCAACGTATAGAGATAGCTATCAGGCTGAGGCGAGGGCTGATCGTTATTCTGGGTGATGTAGGAACAGGAAAGACAACTTTAAGCCGCACTTTGTTGCAAAATTTCCGAGGTGATGATAAGTATCTGTTCCACATGATATTAGATCCGCAATACAGATCGGAGTTCCAGTTTCTTTCGGCATTGACCCGTATGTTCAAAATCAAACCGAAATTTCGATCGACTTTAGATTACAAAGAAGCGATAGAGCAATACCTTTTTCAAAAAGGGGTTGAAGAGAATAAGACAATTGTTCTTCTTATTGATGAGGGTCAGAAATTGACGCCGTCTTTTCTGGAGATTCTGCGTATATTGCTGAATTATGAAACTAACGAGTACAAACTGTTGCAGTTGGTTATTTTTTCTCAAACGGAGCTGTTGCCTAAAATTCGTAAAGTAAGAAATTTCATGGATAGAATCTGTTTGAAATATATCCTCAATCCGCTCGACCAGAAAGAGACGGGTAGCATGATCCGTTTTAGATTAAAACAGGCAGGTATGGATAACTCACAAGACCTGTTTACTCTTGATGCGATAAAGAAAATTTATGAGTTTACCCAAGGTTACCCACGGCGTATAATACATTTATGTCATAATGCGTTGGAATATATGTTGATGTATGAGAAAAAGTCGATTGACGCTGATCTGATAGAACAAGTGATAAGAAGAGAGGATGGTCAGTATGCCGGATGACATATCGCCTGAAGAGAGGCTTTTGAGGTTAATAAAAGAGGGCAGTGCGCCTGATGATAAAGGTAAAGCGTCTTCAGGGGATAAGTCTGTCGAGATGTCCGGCGAAAACCGATCTAAAAAGACGATCAATGAGAAATCTGTCGATAAGAAAACCGTCAAAAAAGTTGTCATTTCGCCAAAATCGTCACAAAAAGTAACAAAAAGCGATGTTTCCAAAGAAAATCCCGAATCCGATTCGAAGACAAAAAAGAAACCTAGGGTTCAGGGGGTGGATAAATCGAAACAGCCTGTTTTAGATAAATTGATGACGGAAAAAAACGATAAACTTGTGCAAAAATCTCCTAAAAAGTCTGCAAAAGTCTCTAAAGAGCAGACGACTCTTCCTAAGCAACCTGTCGGGCAGACGGTTCCTAATGGAGAAGAGGATAAACCGAGAAAATCTTTTAATTTTGTCGATCAGGTCAACTGGTTTTTTTCGGGGTTCAACTTTTTTAATTATCTGTTGTTGGGTGTTTTTATCTGTGTGTTGTTCTTCTCGATATGGCATATCTATCGCGCGCCCAAGCTGGAGGCGGATCTCCCTGAGATAGTCTCCGTCGAAAGTACTGATCAATCGCAAACGGATTCTGTAGGACCGGTTGCAAAACCGTTTCCATACTATATTGAGCAGATAGGGCGTAAAAAATTGTTTAAACTTATCGCTCCGCCGCCTCCGCCGAAACCGAGGGTTCCGGCCAGAAGAGAAAAGAAAAAACCTAAAGTCGATATAGAAAAGAAAACGAGACATCTCGTTTTACAGGGTATCGTGTATGATATTGGACCGCCGCAGGCGATTATCTTCAACAAAAAAGAAAACAAAACCATTTTTGCCGGTAACAATACGATGATAGGCGATATCAAAGTCAAAGAAATTAAACGTGGTAAAATTATACTTGAGTTTGAGGGTCAGACTCAGGAAATGTCTTTTTAAGACAAGAGGGGATAACTTATGAAAAAATATCTGTCATTACTGTCTGTTGTGATAATCACCTTTTATTTTGGGATTTTATGGTTGTACGCTCAACCTGTCCCCAACAGAAAAAAAGTCCCAAGAGCGAAACAAGGTATGGAATATATGAACCAGGCAAGCAAAAATGTTATGACCGGTGTCGAATCCAAGAAGGCTCTTGCCGAGAAAGCGAAAGAGGACGATGGACAGACGATATCGTTGGAACTGAGAAACATAAATATCGTCGATATACTGAAAATATTGTCTCAAACGGGTGGTATCAATATTGTAGCCGGACCGAGTGTGCGTGGCAACACGACAATTTTTCTGGAAGACGTGAATGTCTGGGATGCTTTAAGGATCATCTTAGAAATCAATAAATTGGCGTATATTCAAGACGGGGATATTCTTAAAGTCATCACGGAAAAAGAGTACGAGCAAATGTACGGTGTTCCGTTTCATAATACGGCTCAGACAAAGGTTTTTAAACTAAAACATGCTAGAGCGGAAGACGTGAACAGTGCTTTAGGTTCTATAAAAAGCACAAAAGGAAAAATCATAATAGATGAGCGAACCAATACTTTGATTGTGATCGATACACCTGATGCGATGAAAGGTATTGTGGAGGTGATAGAGGAGTTGGATGTGCTTGTTGAGACACGTATCTATCAGTTAAAATACACGACTCCTGATATTATAGAGGATATCGCCAAAGATATTATCACCAAAAAAGGTTTTATGCAGGTCGATCCTCAGACGAATAAGATTATTATTACCGATACGGTCGAATCGTTGAATTTTATCGATCAAATCGTCAAAGAGTACGATCAAAAACCGTTTACGGAGACCCGTACGGTTTATCTGAGTTTCGCCTCTTACGAAGATATAGAGCCGAAGATAAAAGACTTGCTCACCAAAGAGGTCGGTTTAGTGATAACCGATAAACGTACGAATGCTTTGGTTATAACAGATTACCCTGACAAAATAGATGATATCGTAAGTGTTATTAAAACACTGGATACAATTCACAAGCAGGTACTTATAGATTGTAAACTTGTTAACGTTATTCTTAATGATAATTTTGCTATGGGCATAGATTTTGAACAACTTATAGCTAGTAGCAATGGAACTGCTATGGGATATGAACATCAATTTGGGGCGGCAATCGGTGATGGGCAGGTATTTCCCGTGCCCGGAGAAGGAACTACGGGGGCATTGACAACAAGTAATATCCGAGGATTCAATAGTACAGGCGGTGGAACGGGTGGTGTTTTTTCTTTTGGCAAGGTAGATGAATTTAGATCTGTTTTGCGTTTATTAAAAAGAGTAGGCAAAACCAAATTGTTATCGGAGCCAAGGATCACCGTAATGAACAATGAGGAAGCACAGATACAGGTTGGAACTGATGAGCCTTTTGTGACAAGTTCAACTACGGTAAATTCCAGTATCTCGTCTACGGCTGAGGATATACAGTTTATAGATGTCGGGGTTCTTTTGAGTGTGACCCCGACCATCAATAATAATGGGTACATTACCATGAAGATTAAACCGGAGGTCAGTCAGGTTTCGAGAACTGTATTGACGTCTAAATCCAACACTATTCCTGTTGTACAGACTTCGGAACTTGAGACGACGGTTATGGTTAAAAGCGAGACGACGATTGTTTTAGGCGGTTTAATTCGGGAGAATAGGACTAAAACAGTCGATAAGTTACCGATTATAGGAAGTATTCCGATTTTGGGTATTCCTTTTCGCAGTACACAGACAAATGTCAGGCAAGAGGAGTTGTTGATTTTTTTGACCCCTAAAACAATTTCGGGTGAAAAAGATATGTTGGGAGAAGAATACTCTAGGGCATTTTCTAGAGAATTTTTACATGGTATCAACAGACTGGAGAAAATGAACGAACAGAAGTATCATAAATATCTGAGAGATCAGAAGACGGAAGATAAGACAGGCAGTATAAAAAGAGATGCTGAATTTTTAAAAGAACAACGTAAACAAGAGAAAAAAGAACAGAAAAAACGTAAAAAATTATTTTTTGGTATTTTTTAAAGATATTTTTCTTACCAATAACAGGAGCAAAAAAAGACCCAATCCTATGAATGTTATGTTTTTACCCAAAAGATACGATTTTGGACGGTAAATAAATTGTATTTCGTGATTACCTGAGTTTAGGCGTAACCCTCTAAAAAGATTTTTAACGGCGATCAGATCAGTCTCGACGCCGTCTACTTGAACTTTCCAACCCGGATAAAAGATCTCGCTTGTCAGAAGGTATGCGGGTTTATCGGATTCCGTCAGAAAAATAATTTTATTCGGTTCATAGGTTTTGATTTGTGCGGGTATAATCTGTTGTGCGGGGTTTTTTGTTATATCGTCCCAGACAAAATCGATTGATTCGTTATCTTTTATTTCCACCAAGAACCCTCGTGGTAGGACTTCTATGTTTCTGTACAGATAAGTTTTAGCTTTAAATGGCGACGGTATTTTTTTTATAAATTCGTAGGTCCCGTAATAGTTTTCTATATCTGGGTTGCTTAGTTGGGTTACTTCTTCTTTCACCATAAAACTGTTTTTCATTTCGAATGTGGTGAATATATATTTGACGTTCAGGAAATTTAATAGAGCGAAATTAATTTTGTCGTCTTTTAGGTTAAATAGCGGGAAAAAACTGGGGGTTTTGTTTTGTGTGGGGTTGTCTTGCCGTATGGAGTTTACATAATCCAGATATTTTTTTAGCATTACCGGTTCATCACCTCCGATTTGCTGAATATCGCATATTTCACCTAGGTATTGAGGTAACGCGCCTACGGTATCGAATACTCTGTAAGTCGTATTATCATTGACCAAATTGTTATAGATGGAAGATTGAGGCATTATTTTTGTCAGTGGTTTTGTGGTGATAAGGGGGAGTGCTAAAGACGCTAAATCAAATAAAGTTACAAGTAGGATAGATGATATAAAAACAGGTTTATTCACATACCCTTTGCGCCAAGTATACAAAAGGACACACAATACAAAAAGCAAGATTATCGGTTTAGTCGCACTCGGTATGGCGATTTTAAAAATATAGAATAGAATCTCGTTGGAGACGATAAATATAATCGTGACTATGGTCAGGATACGGATCAAAAGATTGATTTTTTGGTCGTAACGGTTATCGATAATATTCTGGAAGGCGAAAGCGGATAAGATAGATATGGCGAATCCTGAAAAGAAGTATATTCTTGCGGGGCATCGGAAAAATTTCACACCCGGTATCAGATGGTAACACAGTTTAAAAAACAGACCGTTTGATCCCATAGAAAACAGTAGAGTCGATAAAAAGAGAATAAGAAAGAATCTCCAGTGTGGTCTTTGTTTAGCTCTGTAGCTCAGAAAACTTAGAAAGAAAGGTATAATCCCCACATAAATAGCTGTTTCCCAGAAAAAACCGTTTTTAATGTTTGAACCCGGTTCGGGAATAAGATAAAAATGGGGGTATATGAATGTTACAAGATGTTTCCATTGCAAGGACAGTGTGTTTGCGAAATCTAAATCTGTTCCGCCTGCGCGAGTGAAAGCGTTTGTCAGTTCCAGTATGGGCAGAAGAGATATCGCGGTAAAAATGAATACGAAAAAACCGCATATGATGTATCCGATAATCACCCCTACGATGCTTTTGTTATCTTTTGCGAAAGTAAGAAATATCAGGTAGACGGTTCCCACGATAAAATGATAGTAGAAGATTTGAGGGTGACTGCACAAAAATATGAACGATAGACATATCGCCAGCCATATCATTGTTTTGAAGTTTCGTTCCGTCACAAAAAATTCAATAGCGATAAAAAGCCATGGTATATATGCGACCGAACAGATTATGTTCAGATGTCCCGCAAACAAATGCCCCATGACCTTAAAATTCAGGACAAAAACAATCGATGCCAAAAGCGACGCGCTAAACCCTAGCTTGCGGATTTTTGAGTATAGGAACATTCCGCAACCTGCGAAAATAAGGTGTATGGTGAAAAGTATGGTTATACAGTAATGGACGGGGATTAGATAAAACAGCCAGTTTAGCGGATAAAACATAGTTGATTGTGGGTTTCCTACAAACGGAACACCTGAATAGATCAGCGGATTCCATAAAGGAAGTTCGCCAAAGTTATATAACGAGTTGACTGTGAACGATTTTAGAAAATACCATACATGTATTACGTCGGAAAAATTTAAAATATTCTCAGGTGCGCACAAAGGTTTTATAAAAAAAAGTATCCCTGATATAAAAATTAAGATGAAAGCGAAAATTATCGGTGGCCAGTCTAGACCTGTTTTTTTTAACATAACAAATATCTTCACTTGTTGGAACTTATGTACAAAGTATATCTGTTAATCTATCACATTTGGCGATATTTTCCAGAAAAAGATCATTTTGATGCCTATAATAGTTAGCCGAGGATTCGTTTGGATTCGTCCAGAAAAATCCCTTTAAGGTTCATTGTCAGCGATTCGGGATTGGTCGAGACTTGCAAAGCCGTCTCTTCAGTTATTATGTTTGTCTGCACAAGTTTTAAAAGCGACTGGTTGAATGTCTGCATACCGATATCCTGACTGGTTTCTATGACATCGTTGAGTCTGCTTATATCGTTCTCGTGGATCATTTTGCGTACGGTTGGCGACCCGAGCATAATTTCTATTGCGGGGATCATCCCTACACCGCTTGCGCGTTTGATTAATCTCTGACAGATTACCGCCTCTAAAGTAGACGATAGTTGTGCCCGCACATGGTGGCGTTCATCCGACGGGAAAAACTCCATGATACGGTTTATACATTGAGATGCGGTGTCTATATGCAGTGTGGTCAGAACAAGGTGTCCTGTTTCTGCGGCGGCAACTGCGGCGGTGAAACTACTGCAATCGCGCATCTCGCCTATCATTATCACATCGGGGTCTTGTCTAAGTACATGTTTAAGACCTGTCTGAAAACTTTCCGTATCGATTCCGACTTCTCTTTGGTTGATGATAGATTTTTTGTCCGTGTGAACAAATTCGATCGGGTCTTCTATGGTTACGATATGTTTGCTGGCTTGGCAATTGATATAATCGATCATGGCGGCTTGGGTTGTCGATTTACCGTTACCGGTTGCGCCGCTGACGATGATGATTCCGCTTCGTGTCATGGATATGTTTTTTAAAGAGGCGGGTAGCCCAAGTTCATCAAAAGAAGGTATTTTTGTTTTTACATAACGTATGGCGATAGAAATTAGTCCTTGTTGAAAAAAAGCGTTTGTGCGGAATCGTCCCACGTTTTCCATAGAGAACGCAAAATCGGATTCTCTTGACCTGATAAAATGTTCTTTTTGTTGTTCGTTCATTATTTCGTCGATTATCATCAACAGGTCGTCTTCGGTTAGAGGGGGCAGGTCTGTCTCTATCAGTGTACCTTGAATTCTATATATTGGTGGACGGTTAGTTTTTATATGCAGGTCGGACGCTTCATTTTTTACCATCTCGCACAACAATGCTTTCATGAGTGAATCGGACATAATATCTTCTCCCCGCGGGTAAAACGATTACCCCTAGTTCGGTGTTTTCAAATATTTACATTAGATATTAACGACCGGATTGCGGAATA
>CAZFUR010000015.1:0-10589 GCA_964522245.1 uncultured bacterium
TAAACTGAGGTTGGTTGCCTGAAAAAATCTGTAACAGAATAGTACCACTACTCCCACAATCCACCCCGATAAGATGTCTGTCGGAAAGTGGACTCCCAGATACAATCTTGAAAAAGAGATAAGCAGGATCATAAATATTGACGTGATTATGATTTTGACCGATTTTCTGTTCAGTATTATTATCAGTCCCCACAATGTCATTGAGCCTTGAGCATGTCCGCTGGGAAAAGAGAACCCTTTCGCAAGAGACGTATAAAGGGGATGGACAATATCATCTAACGGTCTTGGAATGGCGAAAATCTCTTTAATTATTGTATTTATCAACACGGATACAAGGATTAATACGGAAAATGAATAAGCCCTTTTTTTATCAAAAAATATGAAAAGCATAGGTATTAGGCAGATGTAAAAATATCTGCTTCCCATCAGGGTTGCAAACAAAAACAGTATATTCAAAAAAGGTGTACGGTAGTGGCTTAACCATACTAGAAAATCGTATTCCATTCCTCTGATATGATGATAAAATTCGGATAAAATTTGTAGGTTATCTATCATAATACGCTCTCTATGACGTTTTTGAGATCATCAATGTAAAACGGTTTTGTGATTATGTTGTTGCCGGTAGATTTAATAAAACTGTTTATCTCCGGGTCGTATGTATCGCCGGTGGTGAAAACCACTTTTGTCTCCAGACCGGGTCGGTTTTCTTTTATCCATTTATATAATTTTTGACCGTCTATTCCGGGCATACGCAGATCCGTTAAGATAACGCTGTAATCTTTGAGTGTGATCTTGTCAATCGCTTGATTGCCGTTTACGGCTGTCTCTACATGGTAAAGTTCTTCCAATATATCTTTCATTACATCTCTTAAAATTTCATCGTCGTCGATTATTAAAATTGTGGCGGTTTTGTGTTGCGTATCTTTCTTGATCGGAACATCATACACAGGGGTGTCCAAAGTGATGGGCAAAGTTATCGTTACGGTTGTGCCTGACCTTTCCTCAGACGATATATCGATTGACCCTTGATGATTCTGTAACAGATTATAGGCGATACTTAATCCTAAACCAACGTTGTTTTTATCTGTTTTCGTCGTGAAGAACGGATCAAGAATTTTCGGTAGGTTATCGGTGGATATTCCCGTGCCTGTATCCTCTATGATGATCTGACAGGTTCTGTTGTCGAAGCCTGATGAGATTGATAAATTGCCGCCGTTTTGTTCCATCGCCTCGTATGAGTTGTTAAGTATGTTTAGTAGTACACGGCTGAGCTGTTTTTTATCACCGTTTATATCGGGAGTATTTTCTTTGAAATGGCTGGAAATACTTATGTTTTTTGTGTTAAATTTGTACCGCAATAGCGAAAGAACATTGTCGCTCAATTCCTTCAGACTGATATTTTCAAGATTTTGCTGACCTTTATCGGGTGAAAAATATAACAGTGATTCCACAAGTGATTTTATACTTTCCGCCGATTGCTCAATATTTCTTAGCCTTTCGAGGTCTTTATCGTTGTTTGTTGTGGATATCAGTAGTTGAGAATAAGCTAGTATCGGGCTGACACGGTTGTTTAGTTCATGTGTTAATCCGGTAAGCAGGTTGCCGAAAGAAGACAATTTCTCCGCTTGAAAAAGTTTCTGTTCCAACTCGATATTTCTGGTTATATCATTTATAAACAAAAGTATCTCTTGCCCCGTTTCGGTCGATATCCTGAACAGCTGAATCTCCAGTATCTTTTTTTCTCTTCGACTATTTAAAAAATCGACTTTTCTAAGAGTAATCGGTTGATTATTGTCAAGCAGTTTGTCTATATGGTCTACCAATCGGGTTTCTTGGAGGAATGAGGGTTCAAATAGGTCAATTATGTTGTTGCCTATAATTTCACAAGGATCCATGAAAAAGAGTTTCTTGCATTCTGAATTAGCGTAGGAAACTTCCCGTTTGTAGTTGAGACCTATCACGGTGAAAGGTATGGTGTTTATTACCTTTTCAAAATACTCTTTCAGTTTTTTTATGCTCTCTAAAAATTTTGTGCGTTGTTTTTGATAACGATACTTCTCCACCGCTTTTAAGAGAACCAGAGGCAGTATCGACAAATACCCTTCTTTTTTCAAAAGATAATCATCGGCGCCAAGGGATAACGCATCATGAGCCAACCTTTCGTCTTCTCGGTTTGTTACAAAAATGGTCGGAATATTGTATCCTCTGGAATGGAGTTTTTTCAGAACCTGTATACCGTTCATTTTCGGTAAGGTGTAATCGACTATCATAGCGTCGTAACCTAGAGTGTCTTCGTCTTTATCCAAATGATTAAATAAATCGTGCCCGCTTGAGAACGATTCTATATCGAAAATAGACTTGAATTCAGATAAAGCTTTTTTTATAAAAAAAACATGCTCTTCGTTATCTTCCACTAAAGAAATCTTTATCTTATCCTCAACCATGTAAGGCGTCTCCACGATTTGACAGCTTCATTAACAATAATTACAAAAGCGCATTGTATAAAAAAATAAAAAATATTAAAACGTTTTTTGATCAAAACCATAATTTATTTCTTCAGGATGAGTATACTATGAGTTCCGCCATGTATTTTGCTAAGTAGATTCAAACCGATAAAATCCTCTAAAATCCCTGTTATCTGTTTTTTGCGGCGAAATCCCGGGGAGTATAACGGGTCGGATAGGTTGCGGGTGAATATTTTTGACGGAATACCGTTCTTTTTAGACCATATTTTTATCCCTTTTCTTGAAATTGCCCACAGGTGTCTTGGCGGATCCATTCCGTGCAGAATGTTTCCCGATACCATCAGGTATAATGTTTTCAGTAAAGAAAAACCGTTCGAGTCTTTGATCTTTTTTATCCGATATTTGATATTTGTATAAGGATAAGCGAGGTATTCTATTGAATCTCCGTTTGGAAACTGAAGAACGAAAATCCCGTCGGGGGTCAGTTTTTGATATATGTTTGTGATGAAATTTGTCGGATCTGTTAGGTGTTCTATCAGGTGTCGGCAGTATATGAAATCGAATTTTTCATGGTTATCCAGTTTTGTGGCATCGCAGTTGAATACCTGTTTTATCTTTAACTCTTTTTGGGCGAAAGCGCACGATTTAGGGTCAAGATCTACATAAACGGCGTTACCGAACCGAAGCTCCTCAAACGCTTTGCAAAAATATCCGCCTCCGCCGCCTATATCCAGCATTCTGAGCGATTTGTTACGCTCTAGACCTAAACTCTCAAAGAGTTTGTCGCCGATATTTTTGTATTTTGGATATAAATCCGAATTTAGATGCGTGATAAATCCGTCGTAGAGTTGTTTTAAAGTTGTTTTATCGGGCATAGGAGAGGCGAAACCTGTTGAGCAATGGAGACATTTGTATATATCGTATTCGCCCATTTTGTAGACGAACGATGTTTTGTTACCGCAAAAATCACATTGTTTTGTTTGCATACTCTTATTCCCGATGATTTTTTGTTAGGAACAATGTTTTTCTGAATAACCTGTCTAAAAATTTCAGCCTTTTCCCCATAAATCCGTCTATGATTACCAAATCGTATCTTTTGAGAAGTTTAAAAAAAAGAGAAAGCTTGTTTTTCGCAACGACAACATTGTGCCCGTTTTTTCGTAAAAACTCAAACCTGTTTTTTGAATGAATCAGAATAGATCTTTTTTTGCGGAGTTTTTTCATTATTTTTTGGTTAAAAGATACGGTTTTCTCTAAAATTTTGTTGTGGAATGATAGTTTTTTCGTGGTTTTTTTTGCGGTTTTCTCAATTTGAGCCGGTATATTTTCTCTACTGTGCCACGGGTCTTGCGGGTCTAGATTAAACAGGCAATGCTTTTTTAAATATACTATGAACCTATTGAACTCTGCGGAATTGAATTTTTTGTTTTCGCTGTCGGATAACGCTTGTTTTATCAGATCTGAAAGAGTGGTTTTATCGTTTAGGTCTTTTGTGAATTTTTTGTGGGAATATATTGCGTTGCCCAAAACGATAACCTGTTTTTTTTGTGTGAGCGCTTCAAGACCCACTGTGGAATTTACACAAATTACTACGTTTGCGATATCGATAAGGCTGTGCAAAGAGATATCCTCAGACAATATGGCGTTTTTTGTGTCTAAACCGATGATCGACTTTTTATCATCAAAGTTTTCAGGATGCGGTTTTATTATCAAAAATACCTCTTCGATATTTTCCATCGCGCATAAAATATCTTTTATGATTTTTTTCATACTTTTGTAATGCGGTGAGTAAAAAACAATATTTGAGTCTCGTTCTATCTGTAAAGCAAACAGAATTATTCTGGCGGTTTTAGGGATAGATAGTTGTTCTTTGATTTGTTTTGTAGATAATTTTTTGCCGGTTTTTACTACGGTATCTTGGTTTTTGTGCAAGGTTGCAAAATCTTGTTCCAACAGTTTTAGATCACTATCCGAAGGAATCGGAATTTTTTCAGGATTCCAACCGTTACCGGCAATGTGACTGGCAAAGTTTACCCCCGAATTGTCCACGCAAAGAGTATTTGGCATCAGTCCTCGTTCCATATAGTAACACGGTATCTCAAAATGTTCAGATAGAATCGATAACGCTTTTTGTGCGGGATTTAATCCATTCCATACAAAAATAATTTCAGGGTTTACTAATTGTATCGTATCAAAAAATTTGGATAAATAATATGCGGACAGATTTGTATAATAATCGTTTGAGATATTCGGAATGCCTTTGATTTTTGTTTTACCGATTTTTCTGTCCAGTTCGGAAAATGACCGTAGCTGTTTTTCGGTGAAATTATCAAAAATATATTTTGTCGATGTCGGTTTTATTTGAGAAAGACTGATAGATCTATATCCTGCGGATAAAAAGTTTGCTACTCCATCAATGCCCGTTGTGACGACTAGAGAATCGTCATCTTTCGGCAGGCAATCTAAAAAGCAGACTATACTTTCTATCAGTTTTGGGTTGTTCCATGAAAACAGTATATATCTCATAAAAAAGCTCTCGAATTTTTGGATCAAAAGTTGTCAAAAAAATCTTTTATCGCTTTTCCCGCAAGGGGTTTGTATTTGTCCAGGTAAAGAGAAATTTTTCTTTCTAGTTCGTCACGATGCGCTATTATATAATCAACTTTTTGTAAGATATCATCTACCAAATTATCGCTGTACCTGATGAGAAAATCCTCTAGGTTGAATAAGGCTAATGCTCCCTTGTTCTTATGTTCATAATAATCGTCCATCACGATAGATACGACAGGTGTTTTTTCTCCGCAGGCAAACACAATAGGATGATGTTTCATGGTTATGCAACATACAGAATTTTTGATTAATCCTCTTATGTCGCGATAATCATAGTCGTATTTGAACAGATAGATATTTTTGTTTGTTGTTTTGTCGATGATTTCTTTTGCGGTTTTCTCATCTGAAGGGTGCATTGGTAAAAATACCACACTGAAACCTTCATCGGATAGTTTCTCTGACAGTGTGGCGATATTTTTTATCAGTTTTGATGCCGAATCCGTATCCAATCCCCAGTAGTGGGCATTTATGGTTATGTACGGTTTTTCTTCGGGAATATTGTTTTCTGTGAGAAGTCGGCTGATTCTGTCTTGCGATGAGCATCTACAAAAAAG
Source organism: uncultured bacterium (assembly GCA_964522245.1). Taxonomy (GTDB): domain Bacteria; phylum Auribacterota; class Auribacteria; order Auribacterales; family Auribacteraceae; genus CAZFUR01. The sequence continues at coordinate 5,630 of CAZFUR010000015.1, forward strand.
AGCGTCATCGACGGTTGAACTGATGTGTGCCCCATCGATCCCGATAGATTTTAGGTCGTTTAGCGAAGCTGATTTGTCCCTGACCGTAATTTGGTGTAGTTTTTTTAGACCCCATTTAGCGAGAATCGGACTGATGTTGTCTTTGAATACTCCTATGGTTTGTCCTGATGCGATTACAGGTACATTCATTCGATAAGCGATGTTAATCAGAAGCATATTATCCCATAACCTGCTAAGTGTCATGCCGGTTAAGTATCCGCCTCCCGATAGAAGCAGTAGAGCGGATTCGTGAACTGTCTCTAATAAGCGAGCCTCTTTACCTGAAACAAAGAACATTGGCAGTCCTGCGTAGAGCAATTTTGCGTTGATTAGGAGTCTTGGGAGTTTTATGAAAAAACCAAGTTTGAATTTTTTGTCTGATTTGCTGTAGTGGATTGAGGTATTGGAATCGAAAAAAACTACTCTGGGAGCCAATTCTGTGTCTACGTTGTGTTCTTGTTGGGTGTATTCCTTATCGGGGGTAAATACGGTTATGGAATAATCGGGGTAGTTCTTTCGCAAAAAGTCCAGATTAAATGCCAGTTGTGCTTCGTCGCCGGTATTTTTGTATCCGTATCCACCTGATATAAGTATTTTCTTTGATTTGTTTTTAGGGGACCGAAACCTTAGCAGAATAATCAAATTTTTTAATAACGGTATTTTTGTGACCAGATTTTTTAGACGGTTTTTTGTATCCGCAAACGATATCCTTGGGAAAGCGTTGTCGTGATGGGGCAATATTCTTCTTGAGATAAAATGATAGAGATTTTTCATGGTATGGTTTTTTGTTTTTGCTAAAAAAAACTGTGTTCTCAATATTAATCCTCTCAGAAATGGGGTTGTCATGATTGCTAAAGTCAGGTCAAATTGTCTATCTAGAGATCTATATTTCTCTATGTGACGGTTGTTTATGCTGCAATAGGGTACTGTGACGCTCTTTTTTCGAGTTCAGTCCTTTGTAAATATAACACAATGACTGGTTTTTAGTAATAAAAACTTGGGGCTCAAAAAAACACTCTGTTCTCATAAACCAAAAAACTAAACTTTTTGACTTTATTTCTGTGAGGATAACATGATAACATTCGGAGTCATCCTATAAAAATATAAAAGAAATTTGATATGAAGAAAATATCTACGACTGTTTATTCAGCCGAACCGCAAATGAAGCATCCCATTCATTTATTACTGGCTATGATTTCTGATTTTGGAAATTCCAGAGAGCTGGCTTGGCGATTATTTGTGCGTAATATCAATGCTCAGTATCGGCAGACGATACTGGGATATTTGTGGGCTTTTTTGCCTCCTATATTGACGAGCATTACTTTTGTATTTTTAAATTCCCAGAAAATTATCAATGTATCGGATACAAAATTTCCGTACCCTGTCTATGTTATGCTAGGTACCCTTTTATGGCAGGGGTTTGCGGATGCGGTGAATCACCAGATCAAACTGCTTTCTCAATCTAGATCGATGCTTGTAAAAATTAAGTTTCCGCGTGAGGCATTAATATTAGCCGCGTTAAGTGAAGTTCTTTTCAATTTTGCTATAAGATCAATACTGTTTGTGGCGGTTTTTCTCTGGTTTGGATTACCTGTTCCAAACACAATATATCTTGTTCCTGTGGGTGTTGCGTCTATTATGTTTTTTGGGTTTATGGTAGGGGTACTATTAACTCCATTGGCGATTTTATACAAGGATATTGAGCGGGGACTGATGATGGTTTTGTCGATATGGTTCTTTTTGACCCCTGTGGTGTATCCCGCTCCTTCTTCTTTCCCTGCATCGGTATTGGTCAAATATAATCCTCTAAGTCCGCTTATATTGACTACAAGGTCTTGGATGACTGTGGGGAGAGTCGATGATATAGTTCCTTTTATCTGTGTCACTATTGGGTCTGTCATTTTGTTGGTTGTAGGATGGATTATATACAGATTGGCAATGCCTCATCTGATCGCTAGAATAGGTTCGTAAAAAATGGGTTGTGTATGAATAACGAGGTTTTAGTAAAAGTAGATAACGTATCTAAAAAGTTTTGTCGCCGTCTGAAAAGATCTCTTTGGTATGCCGTGAAAGATATATTCGGTGAGGTTTTTTGTGTTTCAGGTGGAAAGAAAAAACTTCGCAAACATGAGTTTTATGCCCTGAATAATGTCTCTTTTGAACTAAGAAGAGGCGAATGTCTGGGCTTAATAGGACATAATGGTGCGGGAAAAAGTACTTTACTGAAACTGTTGTCGGGATTGTTTAATCCGGATTCGGGTACGATTTCTATGACGGGTGATGTGTGCGGTTTAATCGAGTTGGGAGCAGGTTTCAATCCGATTCTTACCGGTAGAGAGAATATATATGTGAACGCTTCTGTTTTGGGGATACGGAAAAAAGAAGTTGATATGGTTTTTGATGAAATAGTCGAGTTTGCTGAAGTAGGAGATTTTATCGATACACCTGTGCAAAATTATAGTTCGGGTATGAAAGTTAGGTTAGGATTTGCTATAGCGGCACAGATGAAACCTGATGTGTTACTGATAGATGAAGTATTGGCGGTGGGTGATTTACCTTTCCGTATAAAATGTTTCAATAAAATTGAAGAACTGATGAAAAGTTGTGCGGTGGTTATTGTCTCTCATAACATGGCGGCTCTTGCCAGAATTGTCTCCAAATGTATTGTTTTAAATAAAGGAGAGATTTGTTTTCAGGGTAATCCCGAAAACGCTATACAACATTATTATTCTTTGATGGATATGGAAAAAATTTCGTCTAGTTATTCGTTTATTGACAGTGAAGCGGAAGTAAAAGATATTTTGTTTATAGGCGAGAAACATCAAGACTCAGATTCTTTTAGGTATGGGGAACCTGTAACTTTTTCTTTTCTGACAAAAATTCCTAAAAAATACAAAAAATTTATTATATGGGTAACTTTTGTAAGTCAAAGAATGGAACTTGTCGCTCAATGCAATTCCAAATTTAGCGATGTTTTTTTAGAAAATGACGGCAACACAAAACAGATAAAAATATCTATCCCTAAACTATTGCTAAAACCGGGCAAGTACTCTATCAACCTTACTATTTTTGACGATACCCAACAGAGGTATCTGTACTGGAATCATTATGCCAAGAATTTTGAGGTTGAAGGCGGATTTATTGATGCTTCAAGTGTTCAGTTTGATGCCGAGTGGAAAATCGTCTAAATTTTAAAAGAAACCTTCTTTATGCCGAAAATTTGTTTTTATTGCGCCAGACACAATCAAAAACCGATGCAAACCGAGCCTCTCGGTATTGGATATCTTGCGGGGTATTTGATCCAACAGGAATTTTGTAGCGAGGAGAATATCAGGGTGGTTGATGACGTTGACGAGGTTCTCTCTTTTAATCCTGATATTATAGCCGTCAGTTCTGTCACTCAGGTAATAAACGATGCTAAACGGTTTGCGAAAGAGTGCAGGGCTAAACTGGAGTGCACGATTCTTCTGGGTGGATATCATATCTCGTGTATGCCGGATCAACTACCGCCTGAATTTGATATCGGTATTTTAGGCGAAGGAGAAATTACATTCGCCGAAATAGTTGATCTGATCAGAAACAATAATTTTACTCAAGATAGTATAAAGTCTTTGAAAGGGATCTGTTTTTTTTCGGGGGACAGTGTGCGGGTTAATCCTCCTCAACCGCTTATATCGGATGTGGATTCTCTGCCGTATCCGTTGCGTTACAAGGAGTATCCGTTGGGGATGTCGCTATTTACATCAAGAGGATGCGCGTACAGATGTATCTTTTGCGCATCACATAAATTGTGGAAAGGGAAACTCAGAGTTCGATCGGCAGAATCGGTTGTGGACGAAATCTCTTATTTGGTCGAAAAATTTCATCCAAAGACAATCAGAATTATGGATGACCTTTGGATGTTCGATAAAAAAAGGTTCAGGGAAATAGTCGATAAGCTAGTGGACAGAAAGATTCCTCAACAGGTCAGTTTTACAGGTTTTTGTAGATCAAATATTATTCAGGAAGAAGATATTCTTCTGTTACAGAAAATGAATTACAGGCTTATCAGGTTTGGGGCGGAGACCGGATCGGAGGAGCTTTTGAGACGCTTGAAGGGTAAAAATATCTCTGTGAAAGATCATCAGAGAGTGATTGATTTGTGCAAAAAACATAAAATGCCCTGTTACGGGTCTTTTATGTTCGGTATACCGGGTGAAACTATAGATGATATAGAAGCTACGATAAATTTTTTGGCAAAAAATAGGAGATATTTCAATATCGGTGGGTTTTATCTGTATAACCCTATTCCGGGTACGGATTTGTGGCAGGAGATGAAAAATTGCGATATTATATCCGATAATTTTTGTTATGAAAATTTTCAGTTGGATTTTTTGGAAAAAAACTTTTCTTGGGATGACGTGACATATTTTAACGAGAAAAATATTCCGTTTGATATTTTTAAACAAAAGATTGAACAGATCAAAAGAGATTTTATATTCGCAAAACCGAGTCAGTCTCTCAGTCGCAGACTAAAAAAAATCGGTTCCAGAATCAAAAATAAAATTTATCCCCACTTGAAAAATTACAGTATTTTCAAGTTGACCTTGCCCAAGTGAAACCAAAATTGTGTTGTCAAGAAAGCAAAGACGTTTTTTGTATGGAATAAGATTAGTTCTGTTGTTTTGAGTATGAACAAAGTTTTTTGTTTCCTACATTGGTAATTGTTGAGATGGCGGATCTGACAGTCTATTTCTAAGCTAACTTTGCCCAAGTGAAACCAAAATTGTGTTGTCAAGAAAGCAAAGACGTTTTTTTATATGGAATAAGATTAGTTTTGCTGTTTTGAGTATGAACGAAGTTTTTTGTTTCCTAGATTGGTAATTATTGAGATGGCGGATCTGACAGTCTATTTCTAAGCTAACTTTGCCCAAGTGAAACC
>CAZFUR010000015.1:10689-12870 GCA_964522245.1 uncultured bacterium
AAAATTGTGTTGTCAAGAAAGCAAAGACGGTTTTTTGATACTTTTTTGACTCAAAAAAGTAAGCTGGCCGGGCAGGATTCGAACCTGCGAATGCGGAGACCAAAACCCCGTGTCTTGCCACTTGACGACCGGCCAGTGTATCCTTAAAAAAGGATTGCCAATAATATGAACCTTTCTGAAAAAAGTCAATAAAAAAGATGAAAAAGGGCACCTCCGCCTGCTGTATTAAAACATGCGTAAATACCCGATCTCATCTTAGTATTAAGATCTTTTTTTCCGACACTCTTCTTCATACGCTTGAGTGACTACTCCGTGAAGATAATCTCTCGTCTCATTGTTAATAGGGTGGGCGATATCTCTATGATCGTCCCGGGTTAACATTTCATCAGGTGTAGAGTCGCTAATAATGCTTCCACAACTACCGCAGTAATGGTTTTTTACGGGATTTTTCTTATGGCAATTGGGGCATGGTGCGGTAACCCTTGAACTTGGCATTGCGACAAACAATCCTTTTTTCCCTTCGATAACTTTTAAATCACGGATAACAAACGAATTGTCGATTGTAATAGTCGCAAACGCTTTAAGCTTTTTATCGCCTCCTGTTTCTTTTAGATAAATCTTGGTTTCTGTAATTTCCATAATCAGATCTCCATTTCTTGCCATGACACACTTGAAACTTTATCCCTGAATGTTTTGTTTTCTCAATATCAAGAGAGACCTGTTCTTCTTCTTAAAGCCTTTACACAGGCACTTCGTTCATCGTTGGTAGACTTTGTACTAAGTCAATAAACCAGTCTCCATGCTGTCTTCTCATTTCACGGACTATTCCATAACCTTGTGATTCGCTTGTCGCTAGAGCAAACACCGTAGAGCCGGAGCCACTCATCAGCGCACCTATACATCCAAGCGTTTTTAGTTCAGTCTTAATCTGTTCTATAACAGGATATCTTTTTACTACAACCCTTTCCATACGGTTAAACAAATGATTCGATATGTTTTGTATATCGTCATTTTGAATACTGTCGATAATCTTGTCCGGTTTCTCCTTGTCATAATCAATGGAGATTTCATGATAGATACTACCGGTATTCACAAAAATGCCCGGATTAACTATCACAATGTATAACGGAGAACATGGCTGAATAAAATCGATCCTGTCCCCGATACCGGTGCAATGAGCCATACCCGATTCGTTAAGAAAAAAAGGTACATCCGCTCCTAACTGTACCGATTCATCTTTTATCTCTTCCGTATCCAAACAAAAATGTCGGATTAAGGCTTTAAGCACAGATGCCGCATTGCTACTGCCACCGCCTAACCCTGCCCCCACGGGAATACTCTTTTTTATGGAGACATCAAACCCGACGTCTTTATTCAACCTTTTTTTTATCATCTGTGCGGCTTTATACACTATATTATCTTCCCCATCGGGGACGCTAGGATGATCGCTTGTGACGGATATCTTTCCCGTATCGGTGATATCCAATCTGATTTCATCAAACAATGCTATTGCCGAGAAAACCGAATCAATGTTGTGATAACCATCGTTGCGTTTCTCATCAACTTCCAAAAAAAGATTTATCTTAGCCGGCGCCCATAGATGCATATAATTATCCTCTTTTTACCTGTTATACTAGTTATCGGCAAATATTCGCAATAAAAGATAAAAAAAATTTTTTTTCTTATTGCCACACCAAATTTATACATATTTTATGCTCGAAGATAAAAAATGGTATCTTTCCTTAAATATGTCAAACTAATGTGAATTTTATGATTTTGTTGTTTGTATACAAAGAGGTCTTTCAGAGTGTTGGTCATATAGTAGAATAAATAGACATAATATTTCAATGTATAAATGCATTGTTTCAATTTTTTTTTTAAACAGGTGTGTATAACGGTTTTTATAAAAAGTTTCAGGTATTTAAATCTTGACGGAATTTTGTAAAATATGGATAATCCTGTCTCTGTTAGTTTTGGCTGAAACGTATTTCAAGGTTGTGTGATGGCTGGAAAGAGGGTCAACATTTTAACAAGTTTTATCAATCCGTTTATTTTTTCTAGGCTTAGGAGTCGGATTGGTTTAAACGAGGCGCTCGATTGTGATGATATCCTTACCGAAATGGATAAACTCAAAAAAGAACTATCCAAGTCTAGTGATGACACTAATTCACATCCCACTAC
>CAZFUR010000016.1:0-12857 GCA_964522245.1 uncultured bacterium
CGCGAAACTTGATTTTGACGGTTATGTTTTAGACGTGCAACCGCAAAAAACATAACCGTCAAAATCAAGTTTCGCGTCACCGACGGCACGCAAATAGCCTACAGCATGTGAGAAACCGTTGCCGTAGAACCAGTCCGGTCTGCCTTGGATGGCATATACCTTTATTCCCTCTTTTCTGGCTAGTTCAATAAGAATAGTGTAATATTCCCTAGCGGAAAGACCATGGATATTTTTTGTCTTAACTAGCAATTCTGTATTAACATATAATCGCGTATGACCCGACTTTCTAAGCCCCGTCATAAACTTAGGCAACATCTCCGGATGAATATTAGGAGTCCATGGATTTTTAAAAATAGAAGCCAATTCAACCTTTTCATCAACAACCATTTTTCCGTTAGAATCCACTTTTACGGTATACCTTGTACCATTCGGTGCATTAAAATTTCTTCCGAAAACAGCCTTGGTATTCAAAACAACATTTTTAGAACGAACAGAGATTCTTAAGTTTTCTAAATTATCTCCTACAACAGCATCATAAACGCCTTCTGAAAAATCTTTCAACTCAGGAATATCACTTTTATTAAAGACAACATTTTTAGCTGTCTTATCATAAAAAATACTCCTTACTTCTTTAGAAGATTTTTCATATCTGCGACTATCTTGAGCAGACATAAGATGTCTAATAATTACTTTGTCTTTCGTAACTTCTACACGATAAGTAGCCCCAACCTGTCCAACTCCCAGTTTAGCAAGTTTACTGAGAGAAATAGACTTATCCATTTTCACGATCAATCTGCCATCAACTATTTCTCCCGAATATTCCACACCCTGTTCAAACCCTACTTTATTGAGATCCTTATTGACGATACTCCACTCAGGAGTATCCAAAAATTTGCCCTTCCATTTTGAAACGTCTTGCGAGGCATTTTCTGATCCGGCAATCATATTTTTCACAAACGCTATTCCGTCCTCAGAAAGACGTACAAACTTTGTCCAATCTTCTGTAATATAATCGTTAACTCCTTTTTTTACTACGATTTCCCTATGCTGAATACCCGTTGCCTCTTCAGGGTGAATGACCACAGAAGAATCTACAGAACTATTCACAATATCCCCGCTCACAACATAAGTATTACCCGGAGAAATAGTCAATGAAGGATCCGCCGCAACAACCGATGACACAGGTTTATTCTTATCTACTCGAACAGATTTAGTATTTGGATTTTCAATTTCCTCACCTCCCTGAACAAAACCTTTTTGATCAACCACTGGCGGCTCTACAGCAACCCTGTGCTCATAGCTTTTCTCGGACACTCCTATAAACGACCACACCATATCCGGATTCTCAAAAATGCCGTACAACGCCCTTATTGTCTCCGATGCTACCGTCGACTCCAAAGTGGTTTGAACATTAGTTATCCCCCTAGTAGAATACGGCATTCCTCCAACAACAGATTTTGTGTTATAAAATTTACTCAAACTATCTAGCAAAAATTTAGCTTTTTTCATCAACAATTTCTGTTCGGATTTATCAGTAGAGAGCATTGCAGTTTGATACAACAAATTGATGTAACCTCCCGTCGCCTCAACCTGCACAGACATGACTTTAGGATCATCCCAGTTTAACCCTTCGAAATGACCATCAAAAAACTTAACACCTACAAAAGACTCCGTAGCTTTCTTTAAGTGAGAATCGATATATTGTTCGTCTAAAATAACCGATTTTGCGTCCAGCGCATTCATCGCATGTTCAACAACAAAGTTGTTATCTATATGTTTGATCAATTTTCTAACCTTCTTCAATCTTTCGGTAACAGACATATGATCCATAGTCAAAATTGAGCTTCCCGCCCAAGTAAGGTCGTCTATCGCAACACCGGATGATACTTCGCCCTTCTCATTGATAGCAGGAACAAAATACGCGCTATCACCGTCTTCCACAAATAAAGACCCTGTCTTACCGCCGGATAATTTTCTCGGTTCAAAAAAGGAACGATCCAACAATTCTCTTCTGTCTCTATACACTTTTTTACCTGTGACTCTATATGCGTAATTCAACAAATCGTGGGCGTCAAACTGGTGTTCCATTACAGTATGACCACGTACCACATGTTTAGATCCTAAAACATCATAACCGTCTTTTTTGTCACTAAACATACCCGCTTTAAATAACCCATGTCTCGGATCATCTTTACCCAAAACCTGCTGATCCAAAACAAACTGCATAGATTGAGCAAGGATTTTTTCGTTCTCCGGAGTCAAAATACTTCCGTCTTTTGATATATCCATATACCCATATATAGCTTTCAGAGCCCATATCGTGTTTCCGATTGGAGCCATAGGAGAAATATAGCTATCTCCCCTAGTATTATAACCAAAATGAATAACCCCCTTAAATCCTGCCGCTCTCTCCGCCACCATCTGATCCAACAGAAACATTACCTTTTTTCTGGCAAGCAGATTGTCTTTGTTTAGAAGGTCGGCAAATATACTCACAGATATGTCATAAGGAACAATTCGGTCATATTTCACAAGTGTAGCGTAATCACCGTGTTTACTAGCCCCTGCATAACTTTTAGGAACACCATCATACTTACCGCCGTGAATTATTTGTCTTCGACCAAAAGTAGACAAATCCGTTCTTAATCTTTTATGTTCGGGATCCATCATTATTCTATTTACCGAACCGTCCACGACTTTAGGAACAACCAAACCTTTTTCCGAAACAGACGAATCCGCCTTTTTAGAGGTAACAGGATTAGATAACTTCTCTTTCCAATCCTTTGAAGGAAGAACCATTCCTGTATCTGTCTCCGAAAAACCAGGAGTCTCTAAGAACTCCGCATCCTTTCCTTTTCTAGACTTCAAAAAATGCTCTAGAGTAGTTCTGGCATTTTTTATTTTTCTTTTTAAAGAGCGGATCAGTGCCGGATCGGAACTGGTTTCTAGTTTGTTCTGAGCTTTTTGTATAGTATTCTGCAAAATAGCTATGGTTTTATCATAGAATGGTTGTGAATCTTGTCCATCGGGCAAAATCTGAACAAATGGCAACGCACTATTTGGGACGCCTGACACATCTAAACCGGTATCCGGATTATACGGCGTGAGGTTATAATTCCCTGATTTGCTCACCTTTTGAATATCATCAGGAGTAGACGAACAACCGGTCAAAAGTAATAATGCCGCAGGGATCACAAGTCCACCAAATAAAGCAGCGCCTCGTAAGATATGTTTTTTTGTCGACACCACTTTGGTTACCGGATCGCTTTTTTGGAACAACTCGTCATTAATATATTTTTGTCTTACTTTCTCTCTTCTCAGAGCGACCATCTCTCTAAGGCTATCCATGGCATCATCGATACTATCAACGCCAAAATAATCCATTAAATCCTGTTCATTTACGACAGGGAATATTTTATCTTCTCTAGGGGTCGATTTTACGACAGCGATAACTCTTTCATCACTGATTCTGCCGCGTCGCTTAACAGACCCTTTAGACAACATAAAAACTTCGTCCATAGGACCGAGAGTACCAATCCATTTTTCCATTTTAGACAATGGTCTTACAGATAGCGGATTGCCGTTTTGAGCCCTTTGAATGCTATAATCCTCAAATTCACTGCCTTCAAAAGGAGCAGGCAACTCATATTCCTTACCGTTGACAGAATTCCAGACTTTAATCGGCACACCGTTTTTGAATGTCGTCACTGTTCTTGGACCATTTAAATCCATAAACGGTCTACCGGCTTTATCGTATTTGACATGAGTCTCCTGCAACGATTTGCCGTTAAACTCATACTGTTTTATAGGTGTGATGACTTCACCGGAAAAATCTTGGGATACTTTTTGAACCGGCATCTGGGTATGAACGAAATAACGTTCCAGTTCAAATCTGTTCGGAACAAGTGCTTCAATGACACTTTTCGTAACGAATCTGCTGGAATTTTTTGCCAAAGCGGATATTTCTCTTGCTAAGACAACTGCCGCCAAAGCACGAGTTTTCTGATTCTTAGACATTCTCCTTATAACTTCAAATTTTTGAGGCGTTATGTAAATCGTCTTTATGCTCTGGTTCAGCGGGACATTCTCTCTGGGTCTATGACCTATTGCCACCGTCATTTCAGACCTTATCTCATCGGACAAAACTTTATCAATTTTCGATATCTCGGCAAAAGCAGTATCAATTAAATTTTGTAGATCAACATCACCCGCAAGATTCTTGTCTTTTACAATATGTTCATTCGTGACCCCTCTCAAAAGATAAGCTTTAGCAACAGGTTTTCCGGAGTCAACCAATTCCATATCCCGTTGTATCTCTTTTATATCAAGGTCTATAGCAATCCTCATATCATGATATAACAACCGAGAAAACATACCAAGATTATCTAAAAACCCCTTTGCGGATTCCAATAAAGTTACGGCGCCTTCGTAATCACCGTCTCTATATACATCCATAGATTGATTCACCAATTTTTCTACGAGATGAAACAAATCCACCTGACTTTCCAGCAACTGATTGTAAATAGCCGGATTCAAAGCCAACGGCAAATCCTCGCCAATTCCGTCCTGAGCCAAACTTATCGTCTCTGAAACAAATCCCCCCGCCGAATCAAGAACAAATTCCCTGCCTCTACTATCCAAAGTAGACTCAGACATATTGAGTAATTTTATATTTCTGGGATATCCCAGATCCTCTAAATGACTCAACGCCTGCCCAACCTCTGCAGTCTTTTTCCCATCGACAGTCTTAAAAGTCACACCCAGAAATTTTCTAGCATTATCGGATGGAGTAAAAATATCCATATCCACAAAAATATCCGACTCTTCATAGGCAATCCCTAAAGTTTCATATGAGGAATTTTGTGATTCGTCAGAAAATAATTTGCGGTCAGTGTGATCCCTAAGATTGATGGTGACATCCGTTATCCCCGGTTCAAGATCAATATCATGACCGATATAATTATCCAGATTCAACTTGGCGGAAATATACGTATCCGCAGGCATGGAGTTTAATGTAATATTAAACAATCTTGAAAGACTGCCAAACAAATCTGCCGAATCATAATCATCTATTTTTCCATCTATGATTTTACCCAAAAAGTCAGCGTCAGATTTTATTTCTTCGGACAAGCGAACAGATGCGATCACATTATCTTTCTCCAATAAACCTACATCAATGACAAGATCTATCAATAAATCTCTCGCTTCAGTTCTCATTCCATCAAACCACAATTTACGGACTTGAAAATATTTATCTAAAGCTTGTTTCATCCTTACGTTTTCTTTCGAAACCGACTGATTGGCATTAAAATCTTTTGTCAATTCAACTAAAAAATCATAGACCTTTCCCGTATTATTTGAAATGGCTTCTATATCAGCATTTATTCTGGTAACACCTTTATGTTTCTCATTAAAATCATCCAACAGTTGAATTGTAACCGCTAACAAACCATCGTTTAAACGTTTTTCAAGAAACAGAAATTCTTTAATATCCAGATCTTCGGCGTCACCCCATTCCTCATCAGAAGTTTTCTGTGTTTCAAGAAAAGCCTCCTTTGAAATATCTGTCAGATTAATATAAAAATCAAAAGTCTCTTTTATAAATTCAGGATCATTTGAAACGGCTAGCACCTGTTTTTCAATTTCCCACATAAAACTGATCGCAGAAGAAGTCAAACCGGTAGTCTGCGCAACATAAGCGTTTCGATCAACCTTCTTAAATAGATCAGCCAACATTCTTCTTTCTCCCGCAGAAAGCGTATAACGATCAGTCACAGTCTCAAAAATAGCCTTTCTGACAGAAGGAGAAAACTGCTTCCAATTATTATGGAGAGTCAAGTCCAACAACTGAGTTTTAGCATAACCAAACTGTTCAGTGGGTCGCCATTTTATCAATCCCAGCAATAAATCCGTTATTTTTTTATTCACCACAACAGGAACGTCCCCGTTATCCACACCGCTAACATAAGAAATCAGATTAGCATCAACACTGGACAAATCAGAGTTATGAGACAAATACAACGCCGACAAGCTTTTCTTCTCCGAATCAGACAAAGGATTATCCAAAGTACGAATAAACAGCTCAAACTGTGTTCTCAAACTTTCAGCCAGTTTCCGATCTTTAAATTTCCTATCTACGGCACTTGCGTCATCAGAAGCGAGAATAGAATCAATATTCATAATAGCTCTAATATCGTTTGCGAAAGGTGTCTGTATTTTTGTATTCAGACCATCCCGCAAACGTGCCTGAGCCAAAATACCGTTATTGACCTTCGCAGTGTCAAAAGCACCAAATAAGACAGGTAACTCTCTAACCTTTTGAGTCTCATCCGTGAACAACAAGCCAACCCCCTCACCATGACGATAATAGAATTTCAAACTATTGCTATAATCCTTTAAAGCCTGAATAAACTCGTCTTTAGCTTCTTGAGTAATCAAAGCCTTCTCACCACTGGGGGTCGTGACCAAAACCATCACTTTTCCATTCTGGAATTTGTTTTCAAATCTGTAGTTTGCAACATTCAAGAGCGCATTAAGAGACAGATTAAGATCGGCAACAAGATTTAAATAATCTATCATCGGAGATTTAGTATTAAAATCCGACACCTTTGCCGAAATATAATCAAATATGTGATCAAAACCAAACGTCCTGCTGAAAAATACTTTATATTTATCGTGCACAGACAAACTCTTACTAGAAAAAACAGATGTCTGATAATCAGCTTTAGATGAAAACATATGCGCTTTTCGATCAGTTGTTTTCGCTATAGTATCACGATAAACCGACCATTCTTGTTTCAAACTGTTTCTATACGTTTTATAGTCCGCCCCCAAAATCCTAGACGCCAATTTTAATCCAATGTTGTGCGCTGTTTCCGGTTTATAATCTAAAAACTTCACATACTGTCCAATCAAAGGCCACAAACTTTTATGAATAGCGTCCAAATCACGTTTAAGGCTAGTAATATTTTCTCTTCTATTAAATCCACCCTGTTTGACACGCGACTTATATATCGTTGCGGCGGTTTTGGTAAAAATATCCTGCAAACGAGGAGAAATTTTCTCCTCCGGCAACTCCTGTTTAAACCTATTTACTATAAAAGCATGTATTTCAAAAACATTCGCTTTATTCAAGTTTATTATGCTTTCTTGTTGTTGGATCACACCTTGAGCAGATGCCTCAATACTGGCGGCCATTAATTTTACAGCCTCACGAGGATTGGTTTTAAACAGTTTGACTATATCCCCAAAAACCGCTTTTTCTATATATACGGTTTGCTCTTTAGCGGAAATATTTTGTAAGGCACTCAAACCGGCACCAGTCGAAGGCAAAAAAGGTTGAGAAGCAACTACTATCCTACCTTTACCCTTTATATAATCGTAAACAGCCGGATCAAGTTTTTGTACAAGAGCCAAAGACCTGTCAATCAAGGTATTTAACTCATAATTATCTGTCTTGTTATGAAAAAGGTTGAAAGAATTGTAAGTGTCTTCTCCATAAATAAGAATATTACCCTGAAACTGATCAGTAATTTCCTTAAAAGGAATATCCCTTTCACTCGAATCCTTCATTTTCTGATAATAACCCGTAAAAGAAATTTCAAACAACTGTTCCGCCAACTCTCTTTCCTTATACGTCTTAGCCCGCTTTTCAATAGCTACACATTCAGCTCCAACGAATTCATGAGCAATATAACTTACGATCAACGGTATATTATCCGGTATTATAGGGATAACTTTTTTCTCTATTCTGACTGATGACTCTCCGTTGGCAATCCTTTTCTTTAACACCTCAATTGCTTTACCAAGGAAAGTCGTATACCTAAGGTTTTGTTTGAGAGCCGTCACCCGCTCAAGCAAACTATCTTTATCTTTTTTGTAATCTTTTATATTGTTTTGAGTAAGAACTATATCGTCGAGAAGTTGAGTCTCTTTTTTAGGATAGGAAAAATTGATTTTACTCCTAACCTTTCTGATCGCCTGTTTCTCTTCAAAAATATTTGTCTCCAGTGTTTTTAAATTCGCCACATTTCCAGCCAACGACCTCTCTAAAACCGCCGAATCTAAAGATCGTCTCATCAAAGAATCCATATTATCAATACGCTTTTTGACGTCTTTACCGACCGAATCAACCGGCGTACTTACTATCAGATTAGATAAATTATTAAATACATGATACGCACTTTCAAAATTATCCACGATACTGGTTTTGATTTTTTGATTTGACGAATCATCAAGCATATTTTTTATAACCGATTTAGCTTCTGAAACACCGATAATCGGCTTCAACACATCTAAAAGATGTTCTGCCACCATGACACCCTTACCGTCTTTCCAGCTCAAAACCTTCTTAATATCGAGCCCTCGCAACAACATTTTATTGTTCCCGATAATACTCTGTGTAGAAAACCAACTATGCAATACATTATCTATAGGTTTTTGTTTTCTTCCGATTTGCAAATACTCTCTCAGAATCAACAGCATCTTGCCGGTAACCACCTTTCCAACAACCGAATTCAAAGTATTGTTTCGAAAAAATGCTACACTGTCTCTGTTAGCAGTCAATTTTTCAAGGGTGGCGTTATGTGCACGAAGCCGAACAACATCCAATTTCTTATTTTTCTGTAATTTCTCAAGTTCTGTCTGCAAAAAGGACAATATCTCTTCTTGATTTTCAATTTCTCTTATTTTCCATGTGTACGAGTCAATATCTTCCAGAGCCAAACGTTTCGATTCCTTAATTTCCCCGGCAAAAACATTTACGGACGCCATGATTGATTTCTCTACTTTGGTCGGCATTTTCATGACCTCGTCTAACCGAGCTTCAATATTACCTGAACTGCGAGAATCAACAACTTCTCTGCGTTTTTTAATCAACCCCGACAAATATCTGACGTTCGCTTCATCCGCATCGGGGAAAACCTTGTCTACCGGCACCCTCTGAATATAGAATCCCGCCCGATCGTTAAAACCCCTCTGCAAATCATCCCGAAGATTGCGAAATTTGAATTCATTAAGTTTCGTGTCATAAGGCAACGGAAAAACCTTATATCCGAAACCTGAATTTTTATCTAAGGCAAGATAGGTTCCGTCAGCGTTTTTAAGAACAATAGTCAATCTTGCGGATTTCTGATCACCCTCAAAAACCGTCTCTTTGCCGGAAACCATCATCTTATCCAGTATTTCTGTTCGCTTCCCTAAGTCAGACAACAATACACCGGAAATAGCCGTTTTACCGATTTCCGCAAGCAGTATCTGATTATTCACGATTTTATTTATCTCACTTGCATCAAGAAAACCTCCCGATTCGACAGAACGCTTTTTAATAAGTTTCAGAACATTTATGAGATTCTTGTTTAACTTACTGGTACGAATAGAGCTAGGAGCGTTTTTGAACACATACAACAACAAATTAAACCAATCTATTTCTGTGCGTAACCCTTTTTCTTTGTTCAATTGGATACCCACTAGGGACGATACAATTTTGTCTTCAATATCAGACGTCAACTCTATACTCGGCGATAACTTAGTCAGCAAAAGAAACGTGTTTTTAAACTCCGAATCAAACTGTCCTCCCAGAAGGACTACACCCACACGCTTTGAATAAAAAGGAGTCACCGATCTATGAATACCCATATAACGACGTAAAGCTGAATACAATGCGGACCCTTCGGCAGGTTTTCTTCCTAAACGATTGCATATGTAGTCGATCAAAGCCTCTTTCTCACCATCAGACAGCAAATTAGTAGATATATCTCCGCCAAATTTATTTTTAATTTTCTTCAACTCATCCAGATAACGGCGTTCAAGAGGGTTCTTCGAAAGTTTATTGTTTATGCGAATATTCTCAAAACCGACTTCGTCTTCAATCGCTTTATCAAAATCAACTTTACCCGTAACCGACGGTTTTAGCATCAAATGGAAAGAATATTTAAATCCCCCATCCTCCGAAATAGTATAAGACGTATTGATCTGAACTTTCTCGGAAATATCAATTTTCAAAGGCAAGGAAACAGGACCCTCAGGGTAAAGAGGCATATTTTTATTCAATTCCATCAATTTATGGACAAAATCCCTTATATCAGTTATGGAAATTGTGGGATCAACAAGTAATCTATCCACATTCAACCGACTAAACACATTTTTGTAATTCTCAGGGATATCCTCTATCTTCAAGATAGCCAACCCCAACTTACCATTTTCAGACGCAGACATCTTAGCCGTTAAAGTTTTGATCAAATACGGGGTAATTTTAACAATTTTACCTTCACTAAGCTCCTCACCTATCACATAAAACTGCTCATTTTTGCTACCGACTAACCCCAAGTTCACTAGAGAATCCATATACAGCGCAACATCTTCTTCTTTCAAAACAGTGCCTGTTTTATTTTTATTTAACTTGGCAGTTATATCTTTTATTGTTTTTGGAGTATCAAAAATAGTGGAAATTATCTGACTCACAAGAAATTTATAATCACTGGTTACCTTGACATAACCAAGAGATCCCATAAATTCAGTGGCGATACCATCTTGAAGACGAACCAACTCTAGAAAACCATCCTCAGCGTCTTTTGAAGCCTTGATGCTGTCAGAATATTTAACATAAAGTGTATTCGAGTTTTTAAATCTTATCTTGGCAATGAGATCTTGTTTTGTGCTTATATCGTGTTTAAAATTCAGATCCACCGAATCCACAACAAGAACATCATCATACCCCACAGATGAGATAACTTTATTTATCGTATTTTTCAGATGATCCTGCAATTTTTGTTGTATCAGGACCCGCTCTTCGGGAGAATACTGAACCAACATTCCCATATACAAATCGTACAACTTTGTTGTAGACAAAAGCATTTTCATCTTGCTTGCCATGATAGTTTTGTTAGCTTTGTACGCCAACGGTTCACCACTGGTCAACCATGACGCTACCTTCAAAGTACTGGTATGAGTCGCTATCATCTGTTCCAGAGGAGTCCTCAGGTTTTTAAGCAATGAGATATAAGGAATCGGATTTTTATCATTATCCATATTCGGTGTAACAACGACGTAAGAAACCTTCTCTTTTTGTAACACCTCGGTTATACCTTTTGTATGGAAACCTCCCGCAATAAGTACAATCGCCTTTTTGTGCTCCTTTTTCATCAAAGAGATAGCGTTTTGCACCATTTTCTGTTCACGCAAACCGGCAAGTTTGTAAAATTCCTCAAAATTCTCCAAATTTGTGTTCACCATAGACAGATCAAAATTTATAGTCAGGTCTTCGCCATACTTTTTGGCTTCATCTTTCAGATAGGACACAACTTTTTCCAGTTTATATCGGCTACGATAATCATGGTATTTGTGGATATACTTTCTAGTCATTTGTAGACGACTGAACTTGCTCATCAAATCAATATAACGAGATATCTCATATAATTCTCTTTGATTATCGTTCTGCAACAAAGCCTCGTATATTTTTTCTTCCTGCACAACGCTTTCAGCCAAAGCTAAATTGTGTTCCATCGCTGCGAAATCAGATAGATACTCCATATAGTTTTTTAGATGTGTAAATTCATCTAAACTAAAGTTGTGTTTTGCGAATAAATTTTTTAGATAAAAATGGTATTCTTCTGAAGATATTTTTTTTGTCCTAAAACTAAATTCCTTGGACAACAGATCGGTAGACTCGGATTCGGGTAACTTATCGCTTATCCGCCTAACCGCAACATAACGCTCTACATCGACTCTGGGAAAATTAATTTTAGATTCCAGTTCGATCAGGCTAAAAAGTTTTTCCAAATTAGGCATTTTATCGAATTCGACAAGATTTTCTTCAGAAAATTCCTTCAATTGCTGACAATGTGAAACAAAATTCACCTTATTTTCCTTAAAAGCTCTAACCGCAACGTCATACTCAAGCAATGATTTAGAATAAATATGTTTTTTAATTTTTTCGATATTATCATTCATAACGTCGCAAAAGAAAACCAGCTCACTCTGGTAAGGCAACGATCGCAAGAATGCATCAAGGTTACTTTTGTATAATCCGCCCGACTCTATACCCTGTAATTTGATTAATTCTTGACCGTCTCCGGAATTCTCAACAATACATAAATACTCCGCACCATCAATTTTACCTTCTTTTAGAAAATACTCGGCAACCTTATCCTTTACCGATTTATCAGGAAATTTAGAAAAATCAGAAGTATCTATGCTATCTGTGGCTCCTTCAATACCGACAACGTCTATACCGTAATTATCGCTTAAATACTTTAGAATTTTGGATAAATGTTTTTGTGCCGAGTAACTCGTATGGGTGTCTTGTATATGGATGACAAGAGCATTTTCTCCTTCAGACTCAAAGCGCTCTTTGACGGAACCGAATTTTTTGGGAATTTTCAAGTCATCAGAATTTAGCATAGCACCTTGGTCCGCCCAGACAATCGAACTAAAAATCAAAGACTCGACAAGAACCATGCTTATTATTCTAAACACACGTTTTCCCTTAAAAAAAGAATCCCAAAAACCGTTTTTATACATAACAAAATCTCCTAAAATTTAGACGATTATTTATCTTCATATTCTACTGCAGATATTCTACCATATTTTGAGCATATTAACTAGTTAGAATTAATAAAAAAAACCTGCCGATTTAGATCTTCAAATAATTTTTATCAAATTTTTTTAGAAATAAAAATTTTTTAGAAAAAACAGCGCCAAAATAGACAAAGTTGTTTTTCTCTTTATGTCGGGGATTTTTTTTGTTACGATCTGCGTGCAACAGGGTTGTTTCGTAGCGGCATGCCGCTTCCCGAAATCCTCTATAAGGATGGACTGAAGTAACCTTGATATCACAATCGGCATTGTGATATGCGTTG
>CAZFUR010000017.1:0-12514 GCA_964522245.1 uncultured bacterium
TAACGCTTTGCGTAGTTCGGGGTTGTTGTTTGCTAAATTGGAGAGCGCTTTTCTATCTTATGTTTACGAGGCCCATGTGGATAGGGTTCTTAAGACGTTAGAGATGTCTGCTTCGGAAATGAACGATTACAGAAATATTCTGCTGGAATTCTTTGTTATGCAAAACGAGATAAATAGATATAAAGATTTTGGATTCGATCCTGAATTAGGTGGCAAGACTTTTTCTGCTATGCTTCATCTTGTTGCGGGGGAGTATGTTGATTCCCGTATGGTTTCTCTTGTCGGTTTGAGCAAAGAAGACCGGATGAAAAAAATGTTACGTCTCGTAAAAGAAAAATTCTCCATACCGCAAACGGTATATGACAGTTTGAAGGGCGATAACTATAATCTGCTCAGACAGATACAATCAAAGTTCAACGCCTCTTTATATGGGATAGAAGGCGAATACAATTTTTTTGAGCCTAATCTGGAAAACTCAGTGAACCTTAAAAAAGATGTCAATACTATCGATGATGTTCAACGTACAATAAAGGAACATAATGTCGAATTCATAACCGTGAATTTTGTCGATCAAAACGGGATTACCAGAAACGTTATCCTACCTGTATCGCAGACAGCCGATTTACTGGAAAAGGGATTATCTTTGACAGGTTCGGTTATCCAAGGTAACTATATTTTTGAAGACAATAAAAAAGCCGTTGTTATCCCATCCAGATTAAAGATTTATCCCGGTGACCAGAATAGTCCTGTTTTCGCTTCTATTTGGGCGGCGCCCGTTTCCGTAGATGAAGCGTCCGATAGGCATCTGAAGAAGTCGGTTGATTTTTCTAAAAAAGCTTTTCTAATGCCAAAGATGGATAGTTTTGAGAAGAAACGCCTTTTCATAAAAAAACTTTTAAAAGAACAAGGGATAACAAAACTTAAAATAGCCGTGCCTAATATGGATGAGGGGTTGATGTTTTTTGATTTTGATGTTAGTGCGTTGGAAAAAGATGACAGTTTGTGGCGGTACGGTGTCGCTATTCCGTCGGAGATTTCCGGCAAATTACCTAGCAATAAGAATTTTGCCAAATTGTTCGCAAAATTAGATGTCGATTCTTTAAGACTTTTGGATTGGCAAGACGGTTCGGGTGTGGTTGCTATGATCAATTGCGATGTAGTCGATGAATCGGGTGACGCTTTTCTAGGTGATCTTAGGGGATTGCTGAAAAAAACAATCAAAGAGGCGCAAGACCGTGGATTGAACCCGCAGGCTGAATTCGGTCCTCAGTTTTGTCTGTTCGATGAAAATGGACGGATTATAGATGAGAAAGGGTATTATTCCGATATCTCGTCTGTTGTCAAAGAAACGATTCAAGAAATAATGATTGCCGCGCAAAACGCTGGTATTAATGTGAAACTGGCTCATCATGCGCTTGCGCCGGGGCAGTACAGAATTGCTTTGGGTAAAACATCTGCTCTTAAGGCTGTTGATGATGTGATCTTATTAAAGAATATTGTTAAACGGACTGTGGAGAAAAACCATCTTCAAGTATCTTTTGATCCTAAGGTTGCGGGAATGCCCATCAGCAACGGTTCACACATAAAGGTGTTTTGTGACGACCTATTGGGCAAAAACGCTTTTCTCAACGAGCATGATCCGTCGGGACTTTCTGAGACGGGCAAAAAGTTTACTAACGGTATTTTTTCTAGAATGAGGGATTTGACAGCTTTGACCAATCAGCATCCTTTGTCATACGATAGGTTGAGCCAAGGTACCACTCCGAACACTGTTTCAATAGCCGAGCGTAACAGGTCTGCCGCCATCCTTATCCATAAAGATGACGCTAACACAAATCTGGAAATCCGTTTTACCGATTCGATGGGGTCGGAATATTTGACTTTGTCCTCAATCATTTATACGGGACTCAAAGGGTTAGATGACGATAATACGACTGCTCCGAAACTCGTCAAAGAAAATATATATCAGATGACTTCCATAGAGAAAAAACAAGCAGGTATCGATCAGTTGCCGTCAAGCATGGCTGAGGCGACGGAACTTTTGCGAAAAAGCGGGTTGGTTAAAGAGTTTTTACCGTCCGAGGTAAGATCGGCAATGATATTAAGAGCAAAAAGACTCGTGGATAGAAAAATTATACTGTCAAAGAAAATAGAGACAATAGAAGACGCCGCGAGAGCGTTAAAGAGACATAACGTGAAATTTATGGATCTGAAATTCAGGGATCCGAAAAACCAATCACACGGTGTGTTGGCGTTGTCAACGTTGACCAAAAGTGCTCTGGAAGAAGGGTATGGTACGGACGGCTCCTCTATGGAGGCATTCGGTCAGATGGCCAATATTACTATGAGCGATCTGGCTATCGAGATGGATCCGGGTACGCTAGAGATATATAAAGGTAAAAACGGCGAACCTAATTACGCTGTTATGTGGGGAGAAGCCAAGGCACTTGCCGATCTGTCTACCCGTGAATTGGACCCAAGTGTGGAGACTGATAAGTTTGTGCCTAGAACCGTACCTAAATCCAATAAAGAGGTTTTTGATATTTTTAAAGAAAAAAGTATTTCTGAACTGAAATTATTGATAATGACTCATGACGGTAAA
Organism: uncultured bacterium; assembly: GCA_964522245.1. GTDB lineage: Bacteria > Auribacterota > Auribacteria > Auribacterales > Auribacteraceae > CAZFUR01. The sequence goes on from CAZFUR010000017.1 coordinate 2,603, forward strand.
GAAGAAATCGTGAAAGTTGCGGTATCTGATCTTAAGAAAAATAATCTGTTGGATAAAGGAATCGTTTTATCCGATGAGATATGCAGAAAAATCCCTACATTAAAAGATAAAAAAGGGTTTATCGCAATGCCGGATATTTCCTCTTTAAGGACGCTTGATCTTAGGGCTGACGTTGATGCGGAGGCTTTTATGTATGTTGATATGTTAGATGCGAATGGTAAACCTATAAAAAGCGATTATAGAAATATTTTAAAGAGTTTAACGGAGAAACTAAAGGATAAAATTAATGCCGAGCCTATTATGGCCCCCGAACCGGAGTTTTTTATACTGAAACCGGATGGATCTTTGAACGATAAAGATGCTTATTACGCTGATTTTACCACAATGGATAGTAGAGTGAGAGCCATGTTTAAAGAGATTCTTCAGACTTTGTTGAATATTGGTATAGATGCCAGATATGTTCATCATGAGGTTGCTCCGTCTCAGTATGAGATACCGGTTGGTGCGGGTACCGCTCTTGAAGTGGCGGATAACACGATGATTTTTAAAATGCTTATTAGGAGATTGGCGAAAAAATATGGGCTCAAGGCATCGTTTCAGGCGAAAGTTATATCCGATGAAAACGGAAGCGGTATGCACGTCCATCAGTCTTTGAGGTCTCTTGAGAATGGCAAAAACCTGTTCTATGACAAAAACGATAAGTTTGGAATGGGGTTGTCGGAGTTGGCTCACGCTTATGTTGAGGGTATATTGAGGCATCCGGAGATAACAGCTCTCGTTAATCCGACGGAGAATTCTTATAAAAGATTGGTTCCTCATTTTGAAGCCCCGATTGCAATCGCTTGGGGTGAAAAAAATAGGACATGTTGGATTCGTGTGCCGGGTTTTACTTTGGCGCATTTAGCTAGGGTCGAAGTCAGATCACCTGATCCGACGGGTAACACTCATTTGGCGTTCGCAGGATTATTGGCGGCGGGGTTGGAGGGAATAGAAAGTATGGATGAGTATCGTAAAGATTATAACGGTGATGTTGTGCGAGCACCTGTCACGGTTGATAGTCCACAAGGAGGCAATGTGTGGAACATGACTCCCGAAGAGATGAAGATGTTTAATATAACTTCGTTACCCACCAGTTTGTCCGAAGCGATAGATTCGTTAGAGAAAAACGGTGTTTTCGTTAAAAAATATCTGGGAGAAGAAATAGTAGATTTTATCACTGCTAAAGCCGACGGTGAGTTGGGAGAACGGATCGATATAAAACCGGTGGAAACCGCCGATGATGTCATCGATAACCTTAAAGAACAAGGCGTAGAGTTTATAGAAATAAAGTTCCCCGATCCGCTAAGAGGAATAAGGGGTGTTTATGCTCCGGTAGACGAAATAGTATCGTTTCTTGAAGACGGTATAGGGTTTGACGGATCGTCAATTCCGGGTGCCGGATTTATTTATAAGAGTGATCGGGTGGCGAAAATTACTCCATCAACTTTAAGGATATATAAAGATATCGATGGCGGTCCGAACACTGCTACAATATGGGCATCTCCCATGTCGACTGACGATTATGTTCCCAATAAATTTGTAAATAAAGAAAAGTATAAAGCGAAACCGTCCGTGAGGTTTCCGTCTAACCGTGCAGAGGCTATCGCTCGGTTGAAAAAAGAGGGTATCAAGAATGTGAAATTCGCAATCACGGATATGTCGGGTGACTTAAAGTTTATCGATGTTCCCGTGAGTGATCTGGATAAAAAATCTGTATACGAAAAAGGTATAGAGGTACCGGAAGAACTGAAGAAAAATTTTGGGGATGTAGCGAAACATCTTGACGGGATTCGCGCTGTTGCCGATTTTACTACTCTCAGAATCATAGACTGGCAAGACGGTTCACCGAAAGAGGCTTTTTTCTCTATAATCTTGAAAGATAAAAAAGGTGAGGATTTTAAATACGATCCGAGGAATATGCTCAAAAGAGTCCTTCACGAAGCGACTGATATGGGGTATATGCCTATTATGGCTCCGGAACCTGAATTTTTTCTGCTGAATCCTGACGGTACTCCTGTTGATGATAGAGGGTATTATGAATCTATTGCCGCAACGACTCCAAAAGCGGTTTTGAAAACTACACGTGATATAATACGAGCTTCAAAATCTATCGGTATGAGAATCAGGTATGCTCATCACGAGGTCGCTCCGGGTCAGTATGAAATACCTATGGACAGAAAACCTGCGATGGAAATGTCGGACGACATAATGTTACAAAAATATATAGTGAAGGAAGCTGCAAGGCGTAACGGTTATATCGCTACGTATGATGCTAAAGTTTTCAGTGGTCAAAACGGAAGCGGTATGCATATTCATCAGTCTCTAAAAGATATTCAAACGGGAGAAAACCTGTTTGCGGTACAAGATCCTGTTAAGAGGAGTGAACTTATTGCGCAGGCTAAAAAAGAAGGTGTTTCCCCTATTTTGTTGTCTGATCTTGCGAGGTCGTATATTGCGGGAATATTGAAGTATGCAGCCGTGATGGCTCCTCTAACCAATCAGGCTCCGAACTCTTATGAGAGGATAGGTGTTGCAGGCAGAGAAGCCCCGACTATCGCTAATTTATGGGGACATAGAAATAGATCCGTGCCTATAAGGATACCCGGTTTTCCCGATCAAAGCAAAGGTGCCGCCAGAATTGAATTCCGTATGCCCGATGCTATGGGGACAACTCATTTGACTTTTGCCTCGGTGATTTATATGGGGTTGTTGGGTATAAGAGAAAACCTTGATCCGGGTAAACCATTGAGTGAGAGTGCGTATACTTTGTCTCCTGAAGAGTTGGAAAAGTTGGGTGCAAGGCAGACTCCAAAATCTTATATCGAGGCAATAAGAGCCTTAAAAGATAGCGATATGGCTAAAGATTTTATCGGGTTCGGTATGGTTCGGTACTTGACTAATGCCCTCAATGAGGCTCTTAAGAGGAGATCTATGGCTGAAGCAAGATTGACTCCGTTTAAAGTTTATCTGGATTCCATAGGCAGAATCGGGGAATTCGATGCGGAAAAACAACAAACCGTGTTGGAGAATTTACGAAAAAAAGGCGTGATTATCATTGATCCGAAAACAACGTATATTTCTCCGGGAGTGTCAATAGAGAGCGGTACGGTAATACAACCGGAAGTGACTATTGTGGGCGCTAATATCAAAATCGGCAAAAATGTTAAGATTGGACGAGGTGTCAGAATCGCCAATATGACTCCGAATGCGGTTATTTTCGCCGAAGGGTCGGATATAGGTGACGGTCAAGTCGTTAACGGTAACATAGATTCCGTTGTCGTTTGGAGCGGTGATATGAAATCGGCTCCGATGATCGGATTTACCTCTTTTGAGGATATTCATCCTCAAAACGTTAAGACAGGTGTTAAAGACGGTATTGAATCCCAGAAGTTGTTGCAGGAATCTATATAGATATCTTCTACAAAATAAAAAACCGAGCTTTTTACCTTAAAGCTCGGTTTTTTTGTATCATTTTATATATATGTTAACCAATTATATTTGTCTTCCAATTTGCCGTTAATTATACCGAAAAACAAATTTTGTATTTTTTTGGTAATCTTGCCACGGTTGCCGTCACCTATTTCAATATCGTCTATCTTTGTGACGGGTGTGATTTCGGCGGCGGTGCCTGTCATGAAAACTTCATCTGCTATATATAGCGATTCTCTGGGGAGTGTGTGCTGTTCTATTCTTATACCCAATTCACGGGCAATGACAAAAATACAATGCCTTGTGATCCCGGGCAGGATGGCACATGTGGTGGGAGGTGTGTAAATCACCCCATTTTTTATCATAAATATATTCTCCGCTGAGCCCTCTGAGACAAACCCGAACGAATCAAGAGCGATCCCTTCATCAAACCCATTTTTCAAAGCCTCTATTTTGACAAGTTGAGAATTCATGTAGTTTGCCGCAACTTTTGCCATAGTAGGTGTGGTGTTTGGCGCAGGTCTATTCCACGAAGCGAATCTTGCACTTATCCCTTTTTCCAAGGCATCGTCACCAAGATACTGCCCCCAATTCCAAGCCGCTATAGATACGGTCACAGGACATTTAAACGGGTTTAACCCCAAAGCACCGAAACCTCGGAAAACAAACGGTCTGATGTATGCTTCCTCTAATCGGTTTACTTTTATTATATCTATACATGCTTGTATCAGTTCGTCCTTTTTAAAAGGAATGTCCATATAATATATTTTACAAGAATCGTATAAGCGTTGGATATGTTCATCTAAACGGAGCAAAACCGAACCTTTGGTATTCTTGTAACAGCGAATGGAATCAAAGGCGCATGAGCCGTAATGCAAGGCGTGGGTCAAAATATGAATTTTAGCGTCATCCCAGTTTACCATTTTCCCGTCTATCCATATCTTATCGGCGTGAAACGTCATCTTCCCCTCCTCGTTAGTTTAGTGTATCAATATAGAATCGCTACATTTTATCAGAACAGTCTGTATAGGTCAATTTAATCTATAGAAAACTCTTTGTTAGTCATAGTTTAGTATATATAATGCTTTGTTATGGAATGGATTTTTAGAGCTCTTTATGCTATAATGAGGTATGTCGGTTTTTTTAATTTTGAAGGATGGCAGTGTGGGCGGTTATGCAAACAGAAATAAATGAAGACATTCAGTTCGCAAAATATGACGATGAAGAACTTATACTGCTTGCCAGAGACGGCAATTCGCAGGCGTTTGCTGTATTACATCGGAGATTCTTGCACAAAATATTGAACTATGTTAACCGCATAGTCAACGATTTTCAAAAAGCAGAGGAAATTACACAGGAAACTTTCCTGCAGGTTTACCGTCACCTTGATACCTACCGACCTCAAGGCAAGGCCTCATCTTGGATTTTTAAAATCGCTACCAATTTGAGCAAAAATGAGTTGCGTAACAGAAAACGAAGACGTCTGTTCAGTCTTTCTCTTCAGAATAAAGTCGGATTCGATACCCATGAAACGGAACTTATCGATCTGATCCCAGATAAAAATCCCGGTCCGGCGGTGGTTGCTCAGAACAATGAAACTATGGAAAAACTGGAGAAAATCATAGAATCGTTGCCGATGAAATATCGAGAAGTTATGCTGGTATGTGAGGTTCACGGGTATTCTTATCAGGAAGCAAGCGAAATACTCAACTGCAGTAAAGCAAACGTAGGGATAAGATTGTGCAGGGCAAGAAGAAAAGTAAAAAAAATCATAAAGATGCGTTCCTCCGATTTCCCAAACTTCTACTGACAGATCACAAAAATACAGAATAAAATATGGTTTTTGATCAACTATTTTGGTAAGATCCCTTCTTTTCAGAACTACGTTTAAAATATTATAAATGAGGATAGTCATTATGGCAAAAATAGTTCCGTTCAGGGGTCTTAGATATAATCCTGACAAAGTCGGTATTGCCGATGTAGTTACAAAACCGTACGATAAAATTTCCGTAACCGAACAAGATGAGTATTATAGCCAAAGTCCATATAATATTGTCAGGCTAATTTTGGGTAAACAGTTCGATTCGGATACGGACACTGATAACAGATATACGAGGGCCGCCAATTTTTTGGCGGATTGGCTGAATAAGAAAGTTATCATCAAAGAAGAAAAACCTGTTCTGTATCTGTATGATCAAGATTTTGAAGCGGATGGCGGAAAACTGATGACTCGTCGTGCAGTTGTTGGTTTAGGTGAGGTTGTGCCTTACAGCGATAAGATAGTTTTCCCTCACGAAAAAACTCTAAGCGGTCCTAAAAAAGATCGGCTCGCTTTGAGCGAGGCTACAAAAACACAGTTCGGGCATATTTTTATGTTGTACAAAGATGAGAAAAACGGTGTCAATTCTATGTTGGATAATGTTTCTCGGCAAACACCTCTGTATCGTGTCGAGGATAAAAATGGGTTGGTTCATAAACTGTGGATAGTGGAGGATTCCGATCTGCTTGAATCGGTTTGTTCTATGATGATGGATAAAAAACTGCTTATAGCTGACGGTCATCATCGATACGAGACGGCTTTGAACATGCGTGTGCAAAGAGGAGATAAGTATAAATATCATCTGATGAGTTTTGTTAATATATATGATCCGGGTCTGTTAATCCGTCCGACTCACAGAATTATAAAAAATATCGAACCTGATAAAATGAGTGGTTTGCGTGGTGAGATGGAAAAGTTTTTTGATTTCGAGAAAATTCCGTCGACTGAATTTAATCCTTCAGATTTAAACGGTATCGAATTTGGTTTTTACGATGGATCGGATCTGTATTTGATTGCTCTTAAGGATAAAACTGTCCTGAAAGAAAAAATGAGTGTCGGTAAACCCGATTCATGGTATGAGATGCCGATAGCTGTCTTGCATGAGTTAATTCTTGAAGGAATGTTGGGGATAGATAAAGAAAAGCTGGCATCTCAAGTAAACGTAAACTATGCGGAAACGGTTTGCGCAGGAATGGGTATGGTCGATAACGATATCCATCAGGCGGGTTTCTTTGTGAACGCCACTCCGATAGAACAGGTATGTGATGTCGCTTTCTCAGGGAACACAATGCCTCAAAAAAGTACGGATTTTTATCCTAAAATTCATACAGGGTTGGTTTTCAATAAAATAGATTAAATTCATATAAACACAAAAAAACCGGATTTTTAATAAAATCCGGTTTTTTTTATCTAACGAAAACTACGCGTTTTTAGGCAAAATCTTGAACATACCCGTACCACATGTTGGGCACGTACCTTTTAATGCGGGTTTTCCATTTTTCATAGTGATTTTTTCGCCGTTTTTGATTTCTCTCTTAGCTTTGCATTTTACACAATAACCTTCTGCCATTTAACCTATCTCCTCATTTTGTGCTGTTAAGGGTTGCCATTAAAGGTGTTACACAATATTAACCTAGAAAATCGATACTAAAACGACTATCGCAAACAAGTGGATGAGCAGTAGACCACACGGATTATTGAGACGACAACTTAGTTTTTTTTAAGCGCAAACAACCTCAATACGATCTCAATTTACCAATAAGGAATTTCTATGTCAAGTAAAAACAAGAAAATATAGCAAAATATTTTTTTGAGTTTTTTTAAGATTTGAGATTTTGTATAAATGAGTCTGTCTGAACAAGTATTTTATCTGTTACGTCTGCGTAAACTTTGATTATTTTTATTGCATTCTTGCCTATGATGTCACGTTTTGATTTATCTTTTAACAGTGTTTTTATAGTAGTTAACAAATCTTCCTTGTTACCGATCTGAACGGCTGCGTTGGCGGATAACATAATCTCAGTGATTTTTGAGAAATTATCCATATATTTTCCGAACACAACCGGTTTGCCTTGTGAAGCGGGTTCAAGAATGTTTTGACCCCCTCCGGGAAAAAGACTTTTCCCTATAAAGACAACGGTTGCTATCGCATAAAGATGACGCAGTTCTCCCATTGTATCAAGTAGTAGCAGATCTGTTGTCTTGGGAGATGCTGTTTTTTTATCGAGATCGGTTTTTTTTATGAACGGTATTTTTTTGTCTTGTAATATTTTTTCTACCTGCGATATCCGTTCAGGATGACGGGGTGCTAGAATCAATTTTAGATTTTCAGTCTCTTTCTTTAACGTTTTGTAGATGTCACAAATGATATTCTCTTCTCCGTCGTGTGTGCTACCGGCAACCCAGACGGGATCGGTTTTTTTCCAGTTTAAGTTTTTTAGCAGTTTTTGAGAAATATCATGTTTGACGGGGGTGTTTAGTGAAGCTTCGTATTTTATGTTGCCTGTAACAATGATTCTGGTTTTATCGATCCCTAGAGCGATCAGTTTTTTAGCGTCTTCTTCGTCTTGCATACAAAAACATTTTATCGATCCGGTTGAGGCTACGAACATTTTTTTTATCAATCGATAGTTTTTGAAGGAGTTATCGGAAATTCTGCCGTTGACAAGTATGACGGGGATTGAGTGTTTGTATGCTTCTATCAGAAAGTTAGGCCATATTTCGGTTTCCATAATGATAATCATATCGATTGAACCGTGTCGGAAAATTGATCTGAAAGAGGACGCAAAGTCGAGGGGGAAATATATCAGTGTTATTCGATTGTTTCCGTTTATCCATTTTCTAGCGACATTTTGACCTGTTACGGTAGTTGTGGATAAAATAAATTTTTTGTCCTTGTAGCTGTCTTGGAGTTTTTCCAGTAGCGGGATTGCGGCGTGTACCTCTCCGACGGAAACGGCGTGTACCCATATTAAATGATCCGTTCTTAACGAGTTTTTTAGAGAATTGGATAAGAAACCCAGTTTCTCCAACAGACCCGTTCTGTACTTTTTTTGTGTCAGAACCTTGAATAAAAAAAAGGGCGAGGCGATCAAAAAAAACAGGTACAATAAAATATTGTATAAAATTTGGTAAAAGTGAACCTTATTCATATCATGCTCTCGGATGTGCTTTTTTGTAAACGTTTTGCATTCTTTTTGTAGACACATGTGTGTACACTTGCGTCGTGGACAGACTCTCGTGTCCGAGTAATTCTTGTATTGATCTTAAATCCGCGCCTGCATTCAAAAGGTGCGTCGCAAACGAATGACGAAGAGAATGAGGCGAAAATTGACTATCCAGCCCGATTGACCTTGAGTATTTTTTAAAGATTCTCCTGATACTGCGGTCTGTTAACCTTCCTGCTCTGAAATTCAAAAAAACCGACTCCGTAACTTTGTTTTTTTTGGAGAGAAACTCTTCTCTCAATGACAGATAACTCATAAGCGCTTCTACCGCGGGAGGTCCCATCACAACAATACGCTGTTTGCCACCTTTACCGAAAACTCTTATGGAATCGTTATAGATATCTATATCCCTCATATTTATATCTACTAACTCTTGCACTCTCATGCCTGTACTGTATATCAGCTCCAAGATGGTTTTGTCTCTGGCTGTGATAAACGTTTCGGCGGTTGTTTTATCCAGTAGCTGAAATACCGTGGACTCACTCATAACTCTTGGTAAGCGTCTGCCTTTTTTTGGAGACGCAATTCGGTCAAATGGGTTCTTTAATGTTTTGTCTTTTCTACACAAATATCGAAAAAAAGATTTCAATGCCGATAGTTTTCTTGCCGTTGTTCGATCGGTTAAACTTGATTTTTTCAGTGAGGCGATATATGTCTGTCCGATATTTTCGCAACCCGCCTGACGGTTTTTTAGGAATCTGATGAAATCGTTTATATCCGTCGAATACGCCCTGATCGTATGATAAGATGCGTTCCTTGCGGCATCAAGATATTTCTCGAATTCCGCTAAACCTTTTTCTAGATAAGATTTTTTCATTATCGCTAATCGCCTTTTGGTGGTTCAGGGCTGTCCGGGTTTAATGTTGTATACGAACATTTAGGATAATTATTGCATCCGTAAAACGGTTTTCCGCGTTTACCTTTCCGTTGAACAAGTGTTCCGCCGCAGGATTCCACAGGACACTTTGCATCGGTTTCTTTCGGTTTTATATAACGGCATTTAGGGAAATTTGAACATGCGAAAAATTCACCGTACCGACTTTTCCTCTTTACCAGATTAGATGAGCATTTCGGACATTTTTCGTCAATTATCTCAGGTTTTTTCGGGTCGCCTTTTGTCCCGTCGGCATTCAGGGGCAGAGTGTTTTTGCATTCAGGATATCCGGAACACGCCAAAAATCGTCCGAACCGACCGGTTTTAATGGTCATATTTTTGCCGCATTTTTCACATTTTTCGTCCACTGTTTCTTCTTTTATTTCCACAACAGTTATTTTCCCCGTTTCAGACCGTTCATAGCTTAACGTATTTTTGCATTCGGGGTACCCTGAACATGCTAGAAACCCGCCTGATTTACCCCATTTAAGAACCATATCCCGATTGCATTTTTTGCATTTTAT
>CAZFUR010000018.1:0-2188 GCA_964522245.1 uncultured bacterium
CAGGATAATTAACTCTGCTTCTGTCGGTAATTCTTAGATAACAATAATCCACTTTTGTATCGTAGTAACGCGCTTTTACATGATAGGGGTGTGATGAGTCTGTTTCTATCTCCGTGAAAGGGAACGTTATCTCCGTCGCAGGAACAGTCATGCCTGCACGAAGAATCGACGGAAAAGAAAAAAATATCAAGCAAACCAAAAATAACCTACCAACCCCATACATATAATAAAATCACTCCTTCTCTATTTGCCCGATTAATCCCCACGCAATGTGATTATATTCTATTTTGGATTGAATGTAAAACCAAATGTATCGGAATTTAAGTGCTCTGGTAGAAAAATATTCATTCTTTCGGTTGACCTTTAATCTGAATCAGTCTGTTTTGTTAATCTTTTTCATTGTTTGGTCAAACGAGTTTATTAGATAGTCAAACAATTGAACGTAACTCTTTACCCAGTTGCTTCCGACAGAGGTAGGCAGTACCAAAAGTTTTATTCCTGTTTGCTCTACAATTTGACGGGGAATACGACGACTATTGTAGTCGGTAATCAGCAGTAGTGGAATATGGTGTTTTTTTATTTTGGCGATTATCTGCCGAATTCTCTTTTCAGATGGAGGCAGTTCGTATTCTGATTCCACATAATCAACTATATTGATATTAAACCTTTTTGCGAAATAATCAAAATTATGCTGGTAGGAGATCACTTTTTTACTTTTATAGACCGACATTTTTTTTATCCAACCGACCATTTTTTTGTCGATATTTCTATTGAATTTAGACAGATTTGAGCGAATATCTTTTTCCCAGATAGGGTATATAGAACAAAAGTAATCGGTGATATTACGGGCAATCTTTTTTCCGTTTACAGGGTCTAACCACACAAAAGGGTTTCCTTCTTTATATATATCAAGAACGATTTTCTTCGTGGTTTTGATAGGCAAGGTTTTTATATTGGCAGTAACCGGTATATTCCCGGTTGCCCCGATACTAATCTTTGGATTTTTTACATCTTTATAGAACTTTTTCTCCCATCTGGTTTCTAGACCCATCCCGTTTTTTAGAAAAAAATCAGACTGACCTGCGCTTATGATATTGCGTTTTTCAGGAATAAAGAAGACAGGGTTCTCTCCACCGTTCATCACAGAATTAACAGCGGCATGTTTGCCAAGTAAATCGCTTGCGATAGATGCTATATCTGTGGTAGATGCCGTTATTTGCGGTTTTTTTACCGCGTAAGCAGGAAGGCATAAACCCAAAAATATGGAACAGACGACAGGTATATTTAACAAATTTCTCATAAATAGATCTCCTTTTAAAGTATGACTCTAAACCGTCCTAACATATTCATTAAATATGAATTAAAACCACATGTCAAACAGATTTTATCTCTAGTCGTTATATTTCCTGTGAACTTCTTTGATTGCTTCTATAGTTCTGAAAAATGAGTCGGTTATTTCAGGATCAAAATGTGAACCGCTGAGTTTCCCGATAATCCTTAGGCAACGGTCTAAGTCGTACGCTTTTTTATAAGAGCGTTTAGAAACCAGTGCGTCAAAAACATCCGCTACGGCTGTGATTCTCCCTTCGATAGGGATATCTTTGCCCTTAAGTTTTAGCGGGTAACCGCTACCGTCCCATTTCTCATGGTGGGTGAGAGCGATTACAGCTGCCATGTGAAGTAATGGTACGGTTTGTTTGTCGAGAGATTCCAAGTCTAGTTTGGCGATAGATTTTGCCTCTTCAGGATCGTCTAGGGAGGTTATGAACATATCTGCCCCGATTCGGCAGTGTTTTACCATTATCTTCCATTCGTCAGGGGTCAGTTTACCGGGTTTTAGGAGAATATTATCGGGTATCCCTATTTTACCCAGATCATGCATTGTACTGGCATGTGAAATCAACTCAATTTGATCAGGCGGTAACCCTAGGTCGGTTGCTAAAATTTCACTGACGAAACTGACTCTCAAGACGTGTTTGCCGGTTTCATTATTTTTGTACTCAGATGCCCTGCCGAGTCGACGTATCATTTCAACATAGGCGTCGTGGAGCTGTTTTGTGCGTTCTGTGACTTTCTCTTCAAGATAATTATTCTGGTCTCTTAGTATGTCGCTGTAAATTTTTACTTTAAGGATATTCGATACTCTGGCGATCAATTCATACGCTTCAAACGGTTTGTTCACAAAATC
>CAZFUR010000018.1:2198-12431 GCA_964522245.1 uncultured bacterium
AATCTTGCGCTCCAAGCTCAAAGGTTTTTCGTTTGGTTGCGCTGTCGTCTAGAGATGTCAGAATAATGACTGGGATGTCGGAGGCGTTTTTGTCGTGCCTTAATTCTTCAAGTATGCTCAATCCGTCTTTGCCCGGCATCATAACGTCAAGAAGAACTATGTCAGGATCGTTTTGCTCAATCCACGGCAGTGCTTCAAGCGGATCGGACAATATATTCACGTTCTTAAATCCTTCTGACCGCAAAAGCATTTTTGCGATTTTCAGGTTTTTAGGTTCGTCATCAACTATGAGTATGTTTGCTTTATCTTTCATTTTACCTTGTGCATTGTATCTAACAATTTTAAAAACCTTTTTTTGTCTTGAATGACGTTATCAGACGGATCCGATACAATAAAGACTGGATTTTTCCCGTTTCTGTAGTCGATAATATTTTTTACGTCGTTATTAACGGTCAGCAACACAATCTTTATCTTTGATGATTTCAAAGCGTCTAATATAAATTGGATTTCCCTGAACGTGTCCCTTTCGCATTTGGCGATATCTAGAAATAAGATATCTATCTGTTGGGGGTTTTCGGAAAGTTCGTCTAAAATGGCGTCAAAACCTGATACGTTTTTGAGGGATAAACTATCTATCTCTTTGAAGTATTTTATCAACTCGGTATCTTCGCTCATGACCAGTCCTTCAATAAGGGTTTTCTTTTTCAGTATCTGCAAATCGGAAACGATGTCCATCAGATTCTTCTCGTTGGGCGGATTACTGATTATAGAGAGATCATGCTCTTTAACCGTTTCTTCGCCTGTTAAAATGAGCAGGGGAATGGAAAAAAGGTATTTGTTGTCGTAGAATTCTATTAAATCGTGCCATAGCTTGGCAGTGTCGATGCCTGAATCTTGTCTGATAACAAAAAGGTCAGGTTTGTTTACGCATGCTTTTTTGCATGCCTCGTCTATTTGTGTAGTACATAAAACGCTGTAGCTGTTTTCTACCAGTATTCCTGACAGAGATTTAAGAAACTCTTCATCTTTATCTAGTAACATAATTAATGGATCGTCCGGGTTGCCGATTGTCATGGCGTCTTGTTTCTCTGTGGATAAATCCTCGGTTCCGTTTATTGGCAGGGTAAACACGATAAACGTTCCTTGGTTTAATCCTTCACTGAAAAGGAGTATGTTGCCCCCCATCTTCTCAATTAAGGATTTGCAGATGGATAACCCCAGTCCTGTCCCTCCGTATTTGCGTGAAACGGAACTGTCTGCTTGAACAAAACTATTTAAGAGGATATCTTGTTTGTCCGTCTCAATACCGATACCGGTATCCTCTATCTCAAAGAGAACGTAACCTATATCGGGAATCGGGTTGACGGAAATTTTTATATGCCCTTGTTCTGTGAATTTTAGAGAATTGCTTATCAGATTTAAAAGCACTTGTCGGAGTCTTTGTCCATCGGTTTCGATGACTATTTCTTCTTGTTTTAAATTGGGAAAAATTAGTTCAACGTTTTTTTGTTTCGCTTGGACGTGAGTCATCTGGCGGAGCTCATCAAAAAACCTTTTCAAGTCGATTTCCTCAAAAGAGATATCCAGTTTTCCCGCCTCTATTTTAGCTATATCCAACACATCATTTATTATTTTTGTCAAGTGAACGGCACTCTCATATGAAGCAGTTATACATTCATCTATTTCTTGCTGATTCTTACATCGTCCGCTTCTTATAAAATCCAAAAATCCTTGAATGCTATTTAAAGGTGTTCTTAGCTCGTGACTTGTATTTGCCAGAAATTCACTTTTTAGTCTATTCGCTTCTTCCGCTGTTTGACGGGCAAGTTCAAGGTCTACGTTTTTTAGCTCCAACAATTCTTCATTTTCCCATCTCTCTATCGCCGATCCGATCAGAGACGATGCCACGCTCAGCATAGCTATCTCAACAGATTCCCAAACCCTCACTTTAGCGCACTCGTCAAATGCGATAAATCCCCAAAAATTGTTGTTAGTATATATAGGTACCAATAGCGCAGATATGAAATCTCTTTTTTGGAATGCTCCCAGTTCTTTATCTTTGAACTCTTTTTTTGATATGAACAGGCATTCTCCCGCGTGTAGTTTATCGAATAGGGTGGAATTTATCCTTTTGTAAGGCAGGTTTTTGAATAATGGATCGTCGATGGTTTGTTTAATATTTTCGTTTGTCCATTCGTAACGCTGGCTTATGAGAGGTTCTTCTTTATCATCTACATGATGCTCAAATATGGAAACTCTGCTAGTGTCTGAGCAGATACCCAACTGCTCTATTACTACGGGGAGACATTTTTTGAGGGTTTTTGTGGAAATGACGTCTAGAGAAATTAAAGCGAGTTGAGCCATATATTTATCTCTTAAAGCCAATTGACTAATATTTTTTTTCCGCTCCAATTCTGCAATGGCGATGTGTCCTAAGGTTTTTAACAGATTTAATTCTAGAGGCGCGAACTGTTTATCTTCTTCGAAAAGAACCCCCAGAATAGCTTTGGGCTGGTTGTCGGAGGAGACGATCATGCCGAAAAAATTTATTTTAGAGGATTCATACAGATTATACGAAACGTGAACTTCATCTGTGTTTCCAAACAGAAAACTTTTTCCCGGTTCGTAATCTGATATTCTTCTTAACATCTCAGACTTAAATTTGGCGGAGATTTTTGTTTTCTTGTTGATATTCCAATGAGCGATATCGTGCAATTTCCCTTTGTTAATCTCAAGGAATATAGATGCGTTACCTGCAAGAATTAATCCGGCGGCTTGAGTTATCTCATAGATATTTTCTACAGAACTGGACCCGAGCGAATTGAAAAAACTATTAATCTCAAAAAATTTGTTCTCAACCTGTTTTTGTTCCGTAATGTCTAGCCCTGTCACTAGAACAACCTGTTTTTTTTCTAGAAAATCCAGTTGCAGGGATTTGAACTTGAAAAAAAATGTCAGCTTCTTGCCGTATTTATCCGGTAACGACAAATTCGCTTCCGAGAAACCTCGTTTTTTGCAGTTACTGTAAAGAAACGATAGGTCATCAGCTAACGTTTGAGGCGCAATCGATTCAATATCTTTGCCGATCATAAAACTTAATTTATGAGAAAAAAACTTTTCAGCTATTCTATTGGCGATCAGAATTTTGCCGTTGTTGTCAATAACCAAAAGCAATTTGTTGATATGTTTTAGCAGAAAAATGTTTATTTTATCGAAAGCTACTTTTTGCAGTTTATTCAAGGATGAGAACAATATGAAACCGGTTAACATGATAAAAGTTAGCAGTACCAGTATTAATACGTTACGCTGGTTCTGAATTTCTTTAAAATAATTGTAAGTGTTAAAATCTATTGTGATTAGATATTTGTCGGGTGTATCTTGGAAAAGTGGTATATAGATACGCAATATGTTTTTCTGTTCCATTATTTTCGCTGAGATCTCTTGCTGTTTGAGTCGATTTTTGTATTCGTACGGCAGGAGAGTGTCTTTTGTGGAGGCTTTTTGGAAAACTAGGTTTATTTTTTTATCGCATTTTTTATCCCACACGAAAAAGCTCATGATATTATGGTCGATTTCGCTTAGTACGTACAGATTTTTTAAAATATCTTGTTTTGTTTTGTTGAAATAATTCCGAGTGGTAGTTTTTAGAAGTATTTTCTTGTCTACGGTATGGACAATCAGTTTGGATTCCAGCATTTTTGCCTTGACAAGTTTATCTTTGCCGTTAGACGTAATTATATCGATTACCCAAAATCCGATAGATAATATCAGTACAATCTGAACAAAATTGAAGAGAATCAGTTTTTTGTATTTTTTGAACGACATAAAATAATGGCGGAAATTCTCGTTATAAAATTCGTGAATAAATATTATGACGAAAAAAGATAACCCAATTATTGTGGTGAGGTTTATTATCTCTAAAATGACAAGAAAATGAAGAGGATATTTTTGATACTCAACTAGCATTTCAATGCCCGGAACCAAAAAAAGTGTTGTGAAAAACAGTCCCAGACAGATACGTTTGTTTATTGAGACCGGTTTTTTTATCACGGATTTTTTTGGGGAAAGACTGCAGGGTAGAAACATAATCCCCAAACTTGTGAAAAAAAGTTGTCCCAACAGAAATGCGTTTTTTGTATGAAAAATATTTAGGTTTATAATCACAAACAGACACACAAACGCAAATATCATAGAAAACGAAAAAGTATGTTTTTTCTTATGAGCAGCCCTGACTGAGAATTCGAATACGGAAATGCTACTGGAGATGTTTAGTAACGATATTAAAGGGGTAAAAAACCAGATCGCATTTGTTCCCAGTAACATTATTTTCAGCCCACGAATAAGAACCTGAATAAAACAGAAAACAATAAAACAAAACCATGCGTTTTTCAGATGTTTATCGTTGGTAAAATGAATCATACTTATCAGTACGAGAAAAGCGAATATCAGCAGTGCAACTGCCGTAGTGAAAAATAAATAATCTATGTTGTAATTCATAATATTCCCTGTCAATAGATTGTGTTAATGTATTGATCGGAATAAGAAGGATAAAATTAACATATCTAGCTAGAAATCAGCATTTTTTGGGGTGCGGGGAAACGGAATAACGTCACGGATATTGCTCATTCCCGTGACAAACTGTACCATCCGATCAAAACCGAGCCCGAATCCGGCATGGGGAACACTGCCGTATCGTCTTAGGTCAAGGTACCACCAGTATTCATCGATGTTTAATCCTGACTCTTTGATACGTCTCTCCAGAACGTCAAATCTTTCTTCACGTTGACTGCCACCTATAATTTCTCCGATTTTAGGGAATAAGATATCCATGGCAGTCACGGTTTTGCCGTCGTCATTGAGGCGCATATAGAAAGATTTTATCTGTTGGGGGTAGTCTATCACTGTGACAGGTTTTTTGAAATATTGTTCCGCAAGGTACTGCTCGTGTTCCGCTTGCAGGTTTTCACCCCACTCGACCGGATACTGAAACGATACGTTGGCTTTTTTTAATATTTCTATCGCTTCGGTGTAGGTGATTTTTGCGAATTCCGATTGGATGATATCGGTTAAACTTTTGATGATATTTTTGTCGATAAACTTATCGAACAGTTCCATATCTTGAGGCGATTCATCTAATACGGTTTTTATGATATATTTCAAAAATTCTTCGGCGACGGTTATATCTTGCATCAGATCGCAAAAAGCCATTTCCGGTTCAACCATCCAGAATTCTGACAGGTGTCTTGATGTGTTTGAGTTTTCCGCTCGGAAGGTTGGACCGAATGTATAGACGTCTCCTAGTGCGAGGGCGTAGGTTTCCGCTTCAAGCTGTCCGCTGACGGTTAAGTTTGTCTGACGGGCAAAGAAATCTTTTGTGTAGTCTATTTTTCCGTCGATTGTGGGCGGATGTTGTGTGTCCAAGGTTGTTACCTTGAACATTTCGCCCGCACCTTCGCAGTCGCTACCTGTTATTATCGGTGTATGGATATACTGAAAACCTTTGCTTTGAAAAAAAGAGTGGATTGCGAAACTAAGTTTATTTCTGACTCTGGCAACGGCTCCGAAAGTATTTGTACGAGGTCTCAGGTGAGCAATCTGGCGTAAGTATTCAAAAGAATGACGTTTTTTTTGCATAGGATAGTTATCAGGGTCTGCCCATCCTATGACAGATACCTTATCCGCTTGTACCTCAACAGATTGACCACTGCCCGGAGATTCAACCAGCATTCCCTCCGCCATTAGACTGCAGCCTGTAGAGAGTTTTATTATGTCGGTCTGATAATTTTTTAGAGAAGCGTCTATGACGATTTGGATATTTTTTAGACATGAGCCGTCGTTCAGTTCTATAAAAGAGAATCCGCCTTTTGAGTCTCGTTTTGTCCTGACCCATCCGCACAGCAAAACTTTTTTGCCGATCGGTTGGTCTCTGAAAAGGTCATTTATTTTTGATCGTTCCATTATCTCCTCGCTAGGTTATGTGGTTGACGGATTGTTTTCAGGTTTTAGATGATTGTGCGCAATTCTTTGAAACGCGCCAACCATGAAAAATATATGGTATATCAAGTCGGCGTAACACAACGAAAGAAAAAAACCGCATACGCAAAAAGCAATCACTGATATCTCAAAAATATTAGCGCAGGCGACAATCCAGTAAAGATCGGGAATGTGTTTTGCCGATTTACGTAGTTTAGCACATATCAGAATGGTGTATCCGATTAATGCTAAAAAAAGCATTAGACCCGGATATCCGTTATTGGTTAGCATCTGAAAAAATGAGTTGTGTACAGCCCGTGTTCTTCCGTATAAACCGTCTAAAAAATCGTAGTCGTTGTAGACTCTGGAGTAACAGCCGGGACCGACTCCAAAAATGGGATGATCGTTTGAGATTAACATGGCGACTTTCCAGAAATGCAATCGTCCTGCGGATGAGGCTTCGCGTTGTTCATCAAATTCCTCGTCTACCATAATAGTAGAAAGCCTTTCTTTGTATTCTTTAGGTATAAAAAAGTATACAATTATACTTGCTATAAGCCCCATAAAAATCAGACCGGTTAACTTTTTTTTCGATCGGATATTTATGCATAGTAATACTACGCACAATCCCACAAATCCGCCTCTAGAATATGTGAATATGATTGCAAGAATCGTAAGAAAGAATAATATTTTCATAGCGAGTTTTCGTTTTTTATTGACCACAAGTTCGCTACCGAAATAGATAAAAGGCAATATCATATTAAATGCTAAGGCGAACGTATTATTGTCTTTTAGCATTCCCCCCGGTCCTTGGAGTATTTTTGCTCCCGGATGGATGATGCCGAACATCCCGCATTTCGCTCCGTAAAATCCGAGAGTCAACGTGATAACCATCATTGCCGTGATTAAACGTTTTTTACTGGTTATCATTCCGTTCAATACGAACCCTAAAATAATCAGTTTTGTGAAATAATCAAACCAAAAAAAAGCGACGGTATGGTTGACGGCATTGTTGTATGTTACGACAAACCATAACCAAAATAGAAGTATCAACATAGACATTTTATTCGGGCGGAATATCTTCTCGCCGTGCAATACGGCTCCTATTATCGTAGCTATAGCCAAGCATAAAGACGGTCGCATGGCGATAAACCATTGCGCGCCCCATATCCATTCTTGAGGACGCATATAGGCAAACCACAAATATACGCATACCCCATAAAAAGGAGAGATAAATGCTCCGAAAATACCTGAAAATGTCAGAATAAGTGTGAATATTAATCTTTTCATACGCTAGGTAATCGCCGGATAAACAACGAAACTTTCTTGATTTTTATATTATAGCAGTAACATGATGAGCAAGAATCGTTCTAAGCGAAGAGATTATATTTTATTATACATACAAACGCTCTAACGGCGTCTCTCCACCCGATTTTTTTTCCTTCGCTGTAATCCCGTCCTGAATAGGATATTCCAACTTCGTATATTCGCAGATTCTTTTTAGAGACTTTTGCGGTTATTTCAGGTTCAAACCCGAATCGGTCTTCCTGTATATCGATGGATTGGATTATTTCTCGTTTAAACAATTTGTAGCAAGTTTCCATATCGGTCAGGTTTAAGTTTGTGAACATATTGGACAGAAGAGTCAGCATCTTGTTGCCCACGGAATGCCAGAAAAAAAGAACTCTGTGAGGGCGTCCGCCCATAAACCTTGATCCGTAAACCACATCGGCTTTGTTATCTAGGATAGGGGCTAACAATAGGCGGTACTCTTGAGGATCGTATTCTAAATCGGCGTCTTGTACTACAACGTAGTCTCCGGTGGCGTGCGCAAACCCTGTTCTCAGTGCTGCGCCTTTGCCTTGATTTTTCTCGTGCAGGATAATTTTATCTACATCGTTTTTGATCTGTGGATATATTTCTCTGGTTCCGTCTGTTGAGAAATCGTCTACTATAATTATCTCTATGTCTATATTTTTGACTGATCTGACGGCATCTATTATAGTCTTGACGGTATTCTTCTCATTATAAACGGGAATAATTACGGAAAGTTTCATTAAAACGCTCCTCTGACTTGTATTTATCTATATTTCATTGCAGAAAATTTACATATTTTTTGTAGTTATGCAATGATTTTTATAATTTTTTTTAACCTGTGTATATATGTATGTTCGCTAAGGACTCTTTCTCTTCCTTTGTCGGCGATAGATTTTCTCTCTTCCGGATGTTTTAGAAAATAGCGGATTTTATCTTTTAGTTCGTTGATATCTTTAAAACAGACAATCTCTTTATTTAGATCAAAGAAGTTTTCCGCTTCAGGTCTGTAATCGGATAAAAGGAAACCGCCGCAAGCAGGTATCTCAAATGCCCTGTGAGAAAATGAATCCCTTATTTGAGGTACGGTAATGTTTAAGTTTATGGCGGATTTAGAATATAGTGCGGGTAGATTGAGTCGGTTGTTGATCCGTCCTTTGTAGACTCCGTTACCGTTTGTTGCGATCTTTAGCCATCCTGCGTCACCGTAAAGATGAGGATTAAAACTAAGTATCTCAGATATGAAAGAGTTTCTGTAAGGAGTACGGGCATAGTTTTGTATAAATAACTCGAACTCACGTCTGCCTTTAGGGTCGTTCAGTTGAAAATTTATGTTGAGCTGTTTATTTATATCCTCGATTATTTTCCACAAAGAGACCCAAGGAGTTTTTGAGAGGGAATCGGCTAGAAGTTTTATATACGCTTTTTTTGCTTCTTCTTCAAAAGGCGGATCGGCGGGTGCCCATAAGGATGAGCCTGCAAAACTTATGTCACATTGAGGAATGAAATCTGATTTCTTGTCGAAAAAAACATCGGGGTTTGCCGCAAGAGGCATATAATGGACATTTTTAAATCCTAAATCTTTGAGCTCTTGAACGTAGGTTTTATCCCACACGAAAACGTAATATTCATCGCAGACATGTTCCGCTTTCAGCCAATTGAAGGGGTTGTCGAAAAACCAGGAGACGTGAGGTATTCTGGCGGAGACAATCTCTTCGCGCATGAAACCGATGGCGTCTAACATAAAAATATAGTCGGGACGATGGTTTTTTATTTCTTCCCTGAACTGGTATTTTAGATTTCCCCTTTCCATATGCAGCAGTCTAACGCGGTGTCCAAGCTTGTGCAGGGCGCAAATAACATCTTGCATAATATAAGGCCAACCGATACCTCTTGTGCCGACCATCATCAAAAAATCAAAATTTTTGTCGGGAACGTTTTTTTGTGTGCGGTTGGCGGGCAGGTTTGTAAGATCAATCTTTTTGTAATAATCTTCGGAATCGGGATAGTTGTTGATTACCATAAGATTGTGTATCGGGAAATAGTATTGGTTCAGATACAGATCAAATTTTTCGGGGGGGATATCAATCAGGAATTTTACTTGCCAACCTTCTATCATGCTTGCTACGTCGTGGTGACAGATCAAATGTATAAAATTTTGCAGGTTTTTCTCCACGACTAAAATGGTGGTGCTACATAAAACTTCATTTCTAAGGTTGATGATAAAATCGTCTGTGCCAAGCCCCATGAGTACGATGAAATCTTTGTCCCCAATATTCTCCATAGAGGGGATAGGTGACGGTAGATCGTTGTCGTTGGGCGAGGGGGTCGGTGACTCAAAGAAGAGGTTTATTTTATCCGCCAGTTCAGGATATTCGTAAACGATAAGATCAAAGTTTTTTCTAAAAAGTTCGTTTTTTTCTAACACAGGTTAACCCTTATCTATAAAAAAATCGAAGTTTCTTCGTTGTGGAATTGCCAAGCCTATCGGTTGCGATAACGGAGACGGTATTTTCTTTAGTGGGGAGAGGTTCTTCCAGAACATAGTTCAATCTGTTTGTTTCAAAAATATACTCCGCCGGTACGCTTTTTCCGTTTATTTTCATAAAAATTTCTTTGGCCGATACTCCAACGCCCCCGTCTTCGACATGGCAAGAGATCGTATCGCCTAACCCAACAAAGGTATCAGGTTTTGTCGGAAAAATAAAATCAATTTTCGGGTCGGTTTTGTCCATGAAAACGGCAAAAGTTGAAAAATGTTTTATTATTGCGATGGTAATATCTTTTTTCGTCGATTCTATACGTGATAAAAGTCGCCAATGCCCGCCCATCCATTCGAATAGGGCACCGTCTGAGATATCCTTCTTTTTCAGTTGCAGTGTTGCCGGTTCGCTAAGTTCAAATCCATGCGGAGAAATTTGGTATATCTTACTTATGAGAATCAGA
>CAZFUR010000019.1:0-12257 GCA_964522245.1 uncultured bacterium
CAAATCACCATCGTTGAAGTTGTCTGAAAAAGTCAATGAATACGAACTCAACGGACAAATAACAATTCCCACAAAAACCAAACACAACAAAAATCTCTTCATAAAACGAGCCTCCCCACTCTTGGATTAAAGATGGACTGAATGATATCATGAATTACGATTTCTGTAAAAGAAAAAAATCCGGTCGAAAATTTGTCGGGGCAAAAAAAAGCAGTTTTTTATATATTTATTTACTCGAATTATTAATCTTGATATGCAATACTGTTTTCTTGTGCGATGTTTTTAGTCAATTAAATTAAAAGAAGGAGAATGGAGTTATGAGTAGATTTATGGGAATGGTTGTGGCGGTTGCGGTGTTATGTTTTGCTATTGTGGGTTGCTCAGGCGGAGTGAGCGAAGACAAACCTATCTCGGAAGTGAAAAAAGAAGCCCAGACTATGACGGCAGACCAGTTGCAGGCTAAAGTCGAATCGTATAAAAAAGCGATCGAGGCTAAAAAAGGCGATATCGATAAAATTAAGGCTGAAGTGTCGAAAATTGCTATGAAAGATATGTTGGGCGAAAAAGCTAAATCGCTGAAAACAGATATGTCCGATCTGTCAAAATCGATGAAAGCGTTGTCTGAAAGAATGAATGTTTATGCCAAAGAGCTGAACAAAAAATCTAAGTAAACCTGTTCCGGGCGGGTACTTTTTGTATCCGCCCGTTTTCTTCTATCTTGCACCTGTTTTTTTGGCCCTAATCCGAGTACCAAAATATTTTTTTAAAAGAAAATATAAATTTTTTTTAATCTGACGATAAGAGAATTATAACAATAGAAATTATTAGAAGATTTTTTTAGATTTAAATTTAGGAGAGACAGATGAAGATTGTAATTGTTGGGATTAACCATTCCGGTACTTCTGCGTTGCGCACGTTGTTGGCTCAAAACCGAGATCATGAGGTTGTCGCTTACGATAGAAATACGAATATCTCTTTTTTAGGGTGTGGAATTGCGTTGTCGGTATCCGGTGACGTCAAAGACCCGAACAGTCTTTTTTATTGTACGCCATCAAAACTTGAAGCCAAAGGCGCTAAAATACGCATGAACCACGATGTGACTGGTATAGATTATAAATCGAAAACGGTAACGGTCAAAAATCTTGATACGGGCGAGGTTTTTGAGGACAATTATGACAAATTGATCTATGCCGCAGGTTCATGGCCGATTGATGTTCCTAACATTCCTGTGCAGAACAGGTCGCTTGAGAATATCGATATTTGTAAACTGTTTCAGCATGCGCAAGAGCTTATCAAAAAAGCTGATGACCCTCAGATCAAGAGTGTTGCCGTTGTGGGGTCGGGGTATATCGGTATAGAGTTGGCGGAGGCGTATCATATTAAGGGTAAAAAGGTGACACTGATCGATTTTGAGACTAGGGTTTTGCCTAGATACTTCGATCGGGAGTTTACGGATCAGTTGGAAGCGGATATCAAAGGTGCGGGGATTGTTCTTGCGTTGGGAGAGAAGGTGGTGGATTTCTCAGGTGAGGACGGTAAAGTCAAAAAGGTTGTGACGGACAAAAATATTTACGATGCGGATCTGGTGATAATGTGTATCGGTTTCAAACCGAATACGGAGCTGTTGCCCGATGCGGAAAAAACAGCTAACGGAGCGTTGATAGTCGATTCGTTCATGAAGACCAGTTTGCCTGATGTATATGCCATCGGTGATGCGAACGCAATGTATAACGGTGTATTGAAAAAGCCTATGCAGATAGCGTTGGCTACTAATGCGGTGAAATCGGGTATTGTGGCGGCAAGCAACATAAACGGTAACGAGGCTGTTAAGATCGATAGTGTCGTCGGCACGAATGCGATCTGTGTTTTTGGGAATAAACTTGCGAGTACCGGTTTTAGCGAACAGTCGGCTAACGCCTTTAAACTAAATGCGGTTTCAAGTTATGTTGAGGACAATGACCGACCCGAATTTATGAATTCTTACGATAAAACAAAAATCAAGCTGGTTTACGATAAAGATACTCTTCGTCTACTGGGTGCTCAGATCGGTTCATACGGGGATAGCAATCATACGGAAGTTATCTATTATCTGGCATTGGCGATACAACAAAACCTTACATTACTGGATATAGCGTTCACCGACGTATATTTTTTGCCTCATTTCAATAAACCGTTCAATTTTGTCCTGATAGCCATTATGCAAGCGATAGGTTTGGATTACTATAAAGATTGAGGCGTGGATTTGATGAGAAAATTAAACAGATGAATATTTGTTTAACGGTCTGTTTTTTTATACAAGATATATTTTTTTAATCTTTCGGCGAACAGTTTTGAGAAAATCTCAGAGCCTTTAGCGTTTAGATGCTGGGAATTATAGAAATTTTCTTTATCGAACGTGATAGGAGTCAGGGCGTAGTTCCAGAACGACAGGTTATGTTTTTTCGCCAAGTTCTCAAACGTTTTGAAAAATTCCGTTTTGTTTAATGTCATTTCAGTTATCTCGTAATATTCGGGGCTATACACGAAGATCAGTGTGATATCGTTTGATTGACAAAGGTTTATGACATCTTTTAACAAAGATATGCCCAATCGGTTAATCGGTATTTTTGCTCCGTTGGGATGGGCTTTTTTGTATTTGTCAAAAGAATCGTCCCAAGGGATATCACACGATTTTTACGGCTTGCAACAACAATAATCTTTGATCTTTATTTCTTCATGAGCGGAACAGGTGATTTCCGAAAAAGCTAGATATTTTTTTCAGCCAAAATATCGGTGATGGTTTTTTTCAGTTGATCGTATCGGGTTACGACAGGGTATTGGGGAAACTCGTCTATCACGTTTTGAGGCGGTCGAAACAAGATACCCGCATCCGCTTCTCCCAGCATGGTGGTATCGTTATACGAGTCTCCGATCGATATCACGAAAAAATCTAGGTTTCTGAGGGCTATAACCGCTTTTCTTTTGGCGTCGGTTTGGCGCAATTTGTAGTCTGTGATAAAGTTTTTCTCGTCGGTTTGCAAAAAATGACAGAATATAGTCGGATTGTTCAGTTTCTTCATCAAAGGTGCCGAGAATTCATAGAAGGTATCGGATAAAATAATCAGTTGAAAGTTTTGTTTTGCCCATTCGACATATTCTTTTGCGCCGGGTAGCGGGTTGAGAGTTTCTATCACACCTTGAATATCGGATAAGGTGAGATTATTTTGTCGGAGTATTTCGAGCCTGCCTTTCATGAGGATATCGTAATCGGAGATATCTCTGGTTGTGAGGCGTAGTTTTTCTATACCTGTTTTCTCTGCTACGGCGATCCATATTTCAGGTACCATAACTCCTTCAAGATCCATAGCTATGACGACGGCTTTTTTGCTCATAAAAGTATCCTTTAAAATTTTAAAACGGAGCGTATTATAATATATTAGTCGGTTTACATAAAGATAAAAGATCGGTTACGGTTGTTTTTGCCAGACAGATGTTTGTGTCCGCACCGGAGAAATAGATTTTCACTTCGCCGTCATCCTCAACGATCCAGCCGTTTGTGAAGATTACGTTAGCGACGTCGCCGACTCTCTCATGCAACGCTTCAGGATACAAAAAAGGTTCATCCGTTTTCCCGATCACCTTCCACGGTTCATCCAAAGAGAGTAACATCAGTCCTTGTTTGTACATTGTGCTGGCACCGAATGTTCTCACACCGTGATAGATAATCAGCCATCCTTTGTCTGTTTTTACAGGCGGAGTGGATATCCCTATTTTGTCTTGTTCCCATGTTCCGCCCACAGGTTGCGCAAGCGGATGATGGTTGCCCCAGTGGATAAGATCGGGACTGTGATTGAGCCAGATGTCGTTACGTGAATCGGCGGTGGGGCGGTCGATCTTGATGTACGAGCCGTTTATCTTCTCAGGGAACAGTACGGCGTCTTTGTTGGTCGGCTCAGATATAGCGCCTATGATATCGAACTGCTTGAAATCGATTGTTTTCGCCAGCATAACCAGAGGCATTAGTGGAGAGTATCCTGTGTACAGAATATAATATGTATCGTCAATTTTTGTTATGCGTGGGTCTTCTATTCCCCATTCTACGAAACGGTAATCTTTTTTATGGTCTTCGGGGGTTAAGCAAGGTTTGTGGTCTACCTTGAAATTTATTCCGTCATCGCTTGTGGCGGTTACAAAAGATGATCTGCCGTTTGGCATCTCTACTCTGGCGAGCAGTAGATATCTGTTATCAAACTTTACTGCGCCTGCGTTAAAGATACTGTTTACCCTGAAAGGGACATCTTTAGCGGTGAGTATAGGGTTCTTATCATACTTTTTCATAAGCTCTCCTAAAAAAGGTTCTCTGATGAGATTATCGGTATCGGTATAACGAAAATGAGTGTAATTTTATTGTAGTCGAAAAATTTTATCGTAGACTTTTTCGTAAGCGGATACCATACTCTCGACGGTAAAGTTTTCTTCCACTCTTTTCCTGCAATCGGCTCTATTGATTTCGGGTATTTTCTCTAAACTTTTTACGGCTTGGCTGACATTCTCGACTAAAAAACCTGTTTTACCGTCTGCGATTACCTCTTTGCACGACCCTCTATCCATTGCCACAACAGGTATCCCGCATCCGTTTGCTTCCGCCATGACCAGTCCAAACCGTTCAGGCAAGGTGTTCAGATGAAGCAGGCAGTAACAGTTGGCGAAAAGCTCGTCTCGTTCTTTCGCTCCCACGGGACCGATAAATTTTATCATATCGTTATCTATGTGTGGTAAAACCATCTGTTCGTAATATTCTTTGTCTTGGATAATTCCTGCCATGACCAGTCGTCTGCCCGATTTTTTTGCCGTCTCGATTGCCAAATGCACGCCTTTATCGGGATGTATCCTGCCGAGCCAGACAAGGTTCTCGCCGATTTTTTCTCTGAAGGTTGATCGGCTGATATCTATCCCGTTGTAGACGGTTGCTAAATAATCCAAAGATGGTTCTCTATCGGAGTCGCTTATGGAGACATAGAAGGTTTTTCCGTTATATTTTTGGTAAAGAGGGATTATTTTTGGTGATGAAAATCCGTGGATTGTGGTTAGCATAGGTGTTTTTATCAGTTGAGAATAGGTCAGAGCCATAAAATCGTAGTGGCTGTGAATGAGATCAAACTGGTCGGCGTGTTCAAAAACCTCGCCGAGATGATGGTATTCGCATACTTTCGGGTCTTTATTTTTGTCTTCTTCGTACCCTTTATCGACTACGGCGTGGAGTTTTGCTTTTGTTATGGAATCTTTGGTGGCAAACAAGGTCACGTCCCATCCATTTTTGACGAGTCCTTCGGTTATGTTGCCCGCAACCGTCTCCCACGCTCCGTATTGTCTTGGCGGTGTGCGCCATGCCACAGGAGATAAAATGGCTATTTTTTTACCGTTCATATTCAAACCGATGTGTATTTTGGTGTTAAGGATAAAAGATCTTCCTCGTCTTGTATGATACTTATCTCGTTATACGTCATAAGAGCAAGCAGAAAACATATCGTGCTTTCCGCTCCTTGGTTCAGGTTTGCTCCTGTCGGTTCGAGCCCGTCGTAGCATCCGCCTGTAACATGATCGTACAGAGGCACTCCGATATCGTTGTAGCCGAAATACCAGTTTACCGATGTTTCCAGAAACTCAAGATATTTTTTATCTTTTGTGCCCGTATACGCCCATCTTGCGGCTGTGACCATCCAGCAAGCATCTATGGATTGCTGATCGAAATGAGCTTTTTCTTTATCGTCTTTACCCATCCAACCGTTTGAGCCAACCAGAGACAACATATCGTTTCTTGTACATATTTTGAACAGAAAATCCGTAGATTCTTGAGCAATACTTTTCAGTTCGTCGTCTTTAAACAACGATCCTGCCATCCATAACGCTGACGGGATAACTCCGTTGGCGTAGGTGAGTTTGTCCTCAAACCAGTGCCATGAATCGGTTCTGTTTTGTTTGTATAGGTCGACAATCTTTTTGGTCAACTGTTGAAGCAGAGTTTTTTCCGCATTGCCACCCGGATATCTCTGTAAATAATAGTATAATCCCAAAATGGTGTATGCCAACCCTCTTAGCGAGAAATCACCGATATGTTTCAGTGCTTTTTCAAATTGCGCTTTGGCGATTACCCAGAAATAATCGGGTCCTGTGGCTACAACGTATCCGAGAGACCAGATTGCTCTGCCGAAACAATCGTCGGAGATTGTCTCGTTTTTGTCGAGCGGTGTCATGGAGATATCGTAAAAATTGATAAAGTTTCCGTCATCTTTTTGGCTGTTCATGATGAACCCCAGATATTTTTTCATCAGATCGAGCATGGATACATCGTCGTACAGTTTATAATATTTTGTGGCGACGATCATGGCTCTGGCGTTATCGTCAAGACAGTAACCGTGCTTAAAATCGGGGATGGTGAACTTGGCGTGCTGGAGTATCCCAAACGGAGTGGTTAGCGATTTAAGTTGAGACATATTCACTTCAGGTACGTTTGTAGCGGACAACTGTTTATGTTTAGGCAACTCAATGGTGCGTTTTGACCATTCATTTTTCACCTGATTGAACACATTTATATACTCTTGAGCGACATTGTTCCAAACCATATGCCGTCCAAATTGGTATGCGTTTTTCCTGATGGTATGGCGCTCAATCTCGTTATCGAATAGTTCTATAATCTGGTTGGCGATGGCGTCGGAGTCTCTGAAGGGGACTATTCTTCCGCGATTTTCATCAAGAAGTTCTTTGGCGTACCAGTACGGTGTAGACACAACCGCTTTGCCCGTCCCGCAGGCGTAGGCGAGTGTACCCGATGTGATCTGCTGTTCTTTGAGATACGGTGTTACATATATATCCGCCGCACAAAGGTATTTGCAAAGCTCATCTAACGTTACGAAACGGTCGTGAAATTTAACCTTATTTTTCAGTTTGAGTCTTTCTACCGTTCTTTGAAGCGACAGGCGATACTCCTCGCCTTGGTGTCTTATTATATCAGGATGAGTCGCCCCTAGCACGATATACATCGTATCGGGGTGTTTTTCTATGATTTTTGGCATAGCGTTTATCATATATTCTATACCTTTATCCGGTCCCAGCAGACCGAAAGTCAGGATCAGTTTTTTACCCATCACGTTGAATTTGTCTTTATAGAAGTTCGGGTCGACAAAAGGTATATCCGGGATACCGTGTGGAATCATAACGATTTTTTCTTCAGGTACGCCGGATTCTTTAAGCATACTTACTGCTTGTTTGCTCATTACGACAAGTTTTGAACTTACTGCGACAATCTCTTCAAAAACCTTAAACACTTTTTGTTCGGAGAATTCTTTGTTCAGTACGGTGTGTAATGTGGTAACGATCGGTTTTTTTACTGCTCTTAGCAATGTTAGAGCGTACCTGCCCCATGATCCGCCGAAGATCCCGTATTCGTGTTGAACACATAAGATGTCGACTTCGCTTGAGTTAATCAAATCGGCGGCACGTTTATAGTCGGAGATGTTATGGTCTCGGATATCGAATTTTACCATTGGCGGGTAATCGTATCCTTCGGGTGTGTTTGTCATGGCGATAGAAAAGACGTTCATCGCCGGGAAATTCTCACTGCATGAGCGGGCCAGATCGGTAGTGAATGTCGCTATACCGCATTTTCTTGGTAGGTAGTTGCCTAAAAAGGCGATAGATTTAATCTTGTTTTCCATCAGCAGAAACTCCTTGTATGTCACGGATTAAACAGATATTCCAAAGACAATCGTGTTTCTTGGCTAAGTAAATTCACGCAATGATATCATGGTGTGTGGCAAATGGGTATTTTTTTTTACCACTTTTTGTTTATTTTGTCTATTTTGTAAGGAGGATTTTTTTTATTTGATTCTTAATTCTTATTTTCATTATGTTAGGTCAGATAAAAAAAAGAGCCCGAAAAGAGTTCTCTTCGGGCTCAACTATATTTTATTCAGACCGATTAGTCTGTTTTTTTTGTTATGCCGTTTTATTTTTTCTTCTGAAGAAGAACGCCACAATTCCCCATCCGACCATAAACATAACCGACGGTTCAGGCACTGATGCCGCAGGAGCGGGGACAATACTGCTGTATGCGGGATACCCGCTGAGTAGTATGGCGTTTGAGTAAACAGGAGGCTCATTAGATGTAATAAACAAAATAGAAGAACTACTACCCGGAGCCAATCCGCTGTTAGGGTCACCGGTTACGGTGAAAGTCCATGCCACGTTAGGCGATGTCGAGTTATTGTTAAAAGTACCCAAAGACGGGTTAACCGTTCCGAAAGAAGATTCGTCTTCAAGAGGGACGGTATGATTAAAAGGTGAAGAATCTATATCTTCCGATAATAACCAGCCAGCACTTAATACCGTATCGGGTTCAAGGTTGATGGCGAAGTTAGATATGGAACTTAATGTTGTGTTCTCTACTTGATAGAAATAAAAGTAGGTAGATTCCGCGTAAGACGTGGCGTCACCCTCTACGAATTGAAAAGTCGTTCCGCTGTCGGCAAGGTCTTCCATAGCGACTATCCAGTCGACATGAGCAATCTCCGAACCCCTTATAAAATCCGATTCGCCCATAAACGGATTAGACAGGCTCGTCGGCACGGTAGGTAGTGTAGTTGTAGCAAACAGATTAGTTGCCAAAAACGCCAGCAACACCAACGATAACAACCCAATCGATCTTTTCATCTTATTATCTCCTAATTATTATTTTCTTAAAAGCCAAATTCAAAGTAACAAGCAAAACAAAAACAAACGAGCAAGCATTTACATTTAAACATTCACCCCACAGTAACAATTATACTTCCTGTTTAAAAAAAAAGCAAGCGATTGATAAAAAAAAGTTATAAAACAACTTTTGTTACAATAAATAGTGCTTTTCTTAATCACAATAACGCCTGCATAAAATAGTATCGGAACGTTGGTTAGAAAACTGAAGATATCTTGGATAATGTAGGCGGTTTGGGAAATAAAAAAAATAAAAGATTGAAAAATTGACTACATATATTAAAATTGATGATTTATATTGCTAAACATCAAATGACGGTGGTTGAGGTATGCGCATATTGTTGGTAAATCCAAAAAGAGTCGGGCGGGGGCAATCGTCGATCCGGTATATGAATTCGACACCGCTTTCTCTGCCTACTTTAAAAGCTCTCACGCCTGATGATATAGAAGTCAGGATCGTAGACGAGAATCACGATCGTATCCCTTATGATGAGCATTGGGATATGGTTGGTATTACGGTTATGCTTCATGTATCTCCGCTGGCTTTTGAGATATCTAAACGGTTTAGGGATCAAGGTATAAAAGTGGTGTTTGGCGGTTTTTTCCCTACGTTGTGGTATGAAGAGGCAAAACCCCATGCAGATACGATTCTATCAGGCGAGGCGGAAGCGATTTGGGGCGAGCTGATATCCGATCTCAGAAACGGCAACCTCAAACCGTTTTACAGAGCAGACAAACTGATCGATCTGAAAGATATACCGTTTATAAAAAAAGAGTATTTCTCCGATGACGACGGGTTTTATCATATAGAGACTACCCGCGGGTGTCCTTATGATTGTGATTTCTGTTCCGTCACCGCTTTTTACGGAGCTCAGTTCCGTCATAGACCGATAGACGATGTTATCCGTCAAGTATCGGAGTTTAAGGGCAAACCGATCTTTTTTGTGGACGATAACGTAACCGGTCATCCGAAATACGCCAAACAGTTGTTCAAAGAGTTAATACCGTTAAAAATCAAATGGAGCGGTCAGTTTTCTCTGAATAATGCCGACAGGACAGAGATAATGGAACTTGCGGCGCAAAGCGGGTGTCAGTTTTTGTTTACGGGAATAGAATCTTTGAGTTTGGAGAACCTGCAGGCGGTGGATAAAAAATGGGCTAAACCTGAAAAATTCGCTCAATGGATAAAAATGACCCATGACGTGGGTATTGGCATTTACGGCTCGTTTATGTTTGGGTTTGAAGGCGACGACAAAGATATTTTTAAGACAACGCTTGATTTTTGTGAGGAGAATGAGCTGGAGTTGGCTTTGTTTTCCGCATTGTTTCCGATAAAAGGCTCAAATTTTTACAAACAGCTGAAAGAAGAAAACAGAATCTGGGAGACCGATACAACCAGATTTAACGGTCAGTATTCCACCTTTCATCCTAAACAGATGACCTCAAAAGAGCTTGACGACGGGTTAAGATGGATATGGCAGGAATTTTATTCTAAAAGAAGTATCAAACAGCGATTGAAAAGAATCATGGACGAGGACAGGAAAAACCCACAACAATACGGTGACGGGTTTTCATCTAACGCGCAGGTGTTAGCGGCTTTAAACATCGCATTTAGGGTTGCCGTTACGGATTTTTGATTTGAGAAAAATACTGATTTTCACAGGTATAATCTTTTGTCTGGTTTATTTTGTTCACCGTTTTCCCGGTACACCGGATCCGAACGCTTACAGCAGATTATATCAGATAAGGGCTGTCGTTGAACAAAAAACCCTCGTTATCGATAAAATGATAGCCAAACACGGGTTTTTGATGGACCGGTCCGTCTATAAGAACAAGACTTATTCCGACAAGCCGTTTGGTTTGTCAGTGTTATCTATACCGTTATATTCCGTATACCGTCTTTTTTTCGGTAATTGCGCAGATAATGAATGGATGAGATATCTGCTTACTCTTTTTTGTGTTACTTTGCCTCACATAATATTCTTGATGTTGGTGTACAGGTTTTATATCGATGAGAAACATCGGTTGGGTGAACTTTTCTTTGTGGGGTATATTTTCGGTACGATAACTTTTCCGTATAGCGGTTTATTTTTCAGTCATGTCACGGGTGCGTCTATGATGGGGTCGGCTTGGATTATCATAGACAAAATGTCTGATCGGTTAAACTGCAAATTGATGATGGTGCTTGGCGCACTGATAGGGTTTGCGGTTATCTGTGAATATCAGTTGGCGATTATAGCGGTGTGGCTTTTTGTGTATCTGTTTTTCAAGGTTCGGGGGAGTTTTTTTAAGTCACCTTTGATGATGATCTCTTTTTTTGCGGTATTTTTTTTGCCGATAGCGGTACAGATGTTTGTAAACTATTTAAGTTTTGAGAATCCGTTTGCCCAAGGTTATGCATACAAGGCGTCGGCGGTTCAAGCACTTTACCATTCGCGAGGTTTCTTTGGTGTGTGTGTGCCTACCGTTAAGGCGGTTTGGGGGGTATTGTTCTCTTCAAGTCGGGGTATGTTTTATCTGTCGCCGTTTATGTTGGCGGGGGTGCCTGCTTTGGGTATGATGATCGTTGATGCTAAAAATCGTTTGAAGGGTATAATTTTGGCGGGTATAATTTTGTCTTTCACATGGTTTGCGGTATCGGTGGTGGATTGGCAGGCGGGCTGGACGGTTGGTCCTAGATATTATCTTGCTTCGTTGCCGTTTATGTTGATCGCTATATTGAGTTCTCCTGTTGTGCGGATAAAAAGGTATCTTTTTTCTATTATTATATTGATTTTGGTTTTGTGGAGTGTTATCCACTGTTATTTTCTGACTAGCGCGTTCCCTTATATTCCTGAGAATTTTTCGGTGCCGTTGTGGGGGTTCGCTGTGCCGTTACTGAATAACGGGGTAGTCTCATCTAACATATTGAGTTTGTTTGGTGTGAACGTTTGGGTTTGTTTGTTTTTACCGTTTTTGGTGATTTTATCGATCATTTTTGAGGTTTTTGGAGTATTTAAGAAAAAAACGGTTGTTTTTGCAATCGCTTTTGCGGTGGCGTTGTCGGCGGTGGGAGGAACAGAAAAAATGAGGAATACTGACGGTGTCGACAAAAATATTCGGTTTGAGTATCTTTATGCAAGATGGGGACGGTTGTCGAATCAGTTGGAACAGTTGTATATCATAACAAAAAAAATGCCGTCTGATTTATCGTACCGATATTCTTTGGCGGAATTGTTGGATCGGTTGGGGTTTTCTAAGTTGGCTTTGAGGCATTTTAGAGAGATACTCGGCAAAATACCCAACCATAAACAGGCGAGGAAAAAGGTCAAATCGATAGAACAGGTTCTTGCCCGAATCACTCCCGACGGCAGGCGTATCGGGAATCTAAAAACCAAACGAGAGGTATTTGGGGAAATAAAAAACCGCATGCGTATGGGCGATTACAAAACGGCAAAAAAGCTAATCAATAACCTTTTGAAAACTAAAATTTCAAACAGGTCGGCTAATACTCTGTTAGAATGTATAGATATTGTGGAAAAGTACGAGGG